>DASXTD010000323.1:0-2850 GCA_036505655.1 Chloroflexota bacterium | reverse complement strand
CCGTTGGAAGAAGCCCGGACCGTCACCGTCCCGCCAGAGGGAGTGTACTGTAGGGCGTTATCGAGCAGGTTCGACAGTGCCTGGGTGAGCAGATCGGAATCACCTTGGATGGAACCGCCGGCGGTAACCTCGCTGTGCAGGCCGATGCCGCGTGCGCTGAACTCGCCCATGCGCAGGCCTGCCATCCGGCGGATCAGGTCGCCAAGATGGACGGCCTCGGACCGCGCCCGCGGCAACCGGGCGTCCAGCAGCGACAGCTTATGGAGCGCCTCCACCAATCGGACCAGGCGCATCACCTCGTCGTGGAGCATGGCGATAGTCTCAGGGGAGGCCGCGGTCACGCCGTCCCCAACCGCCTCCAGGTATCCCCGTAGATTCGCCAGTGGGGTCCGCAGTTCGTGGGCGACGTTGGCCACCAGGTCCTTGCGCAACCGCTCCAGAGTCTCCAGCGCCTCGGCCATGCGGTTGAGCGATTCGGCCAGCCGCCCGACCTCGTCTTTGGAGGCCACAGGCGCCCGGGCCGCGTAATCGCCCGACGCAATGCGCTCGGCCATGCCCATCATGCCGCGAACGGGCCGCACGACCTCTCGAAACAGGACCAGGCTCAGCAGCAAGCCGAGCGCGGCGGCGATTAGACTCGCCTGCACCAGCGACCCGGTCAGCGCCGCGACGAAAGCCTGATGCATCCCCTCGACCTGGATGTGGAACTCCTCCATCAGGTTCGAGAAGATCTGATCGGCGAGGCCTCCAATGCGTATCGACGCCACGGCGATGGCCGCCCCTACGACCAAAATGTTGATCCCCACGAGTTTCCAGAGCAGGGTGCGCCGCATGGTGAGCCTAGAGGAGCTTGTAGCCAATCCCCCGCACGGTGGCGATCAAGCGCGAGTGTGCGGGGTCGTCGCCCAGTTTCTCGCGGAGCTTGCCGATGTGAACATCGATGGTGCGGTCGACGACATCTGCCTCGTGGTACGTGTAGATCCGGTTCAAGAGTTGCTCGCGGGAGAACGCTCGCTCCGGCGCCTCGAGAAACGCCTGCAGCAGTTTGAACTCGATGGGGGTCAGCCGGAGCTCCCGCCCGGCCAGCCGGACGTGATGCCGGTCCAGGTCCATCTCTAAGTCGCGGTGCCGCAGCACCTTCTGTGGGCCCTCGCGGGTCACCCGCCTCAGGATAGCCTTGACCCGTGCCACGACCTCCCGTGGGCTGAAAGGCTTGGTCACGTAGTCGTCGGCACCCAGCGACAGCCCGAGGAGTTTGTCCACCTCATCTACCCGCGCGGTCACCATGAGGATCGGAATGTCAGAGGAGGCGCGGATCCGGCGGCACACCTCGATGCCATCCAGATGCGGAAGCATCAGGTCGAGAATGACGAGGCTCGGATGCGCGCGGTCGACGGCTTCCAGCCCGGCCTGGCCATCGTAGGCAGCCACCACCTCGAACCCCTCCCGCTCCAGGTAGAGCCGAAGGAGGTTCACCATCTTGGCGTCGTCCTCGACGACGAGGACCGTTGCTGCCACTCGCTACTGCCCCAGCAGCGTCTTGACCATAGTCACGAGTTCTTGCTCGCCGCGAGGGCCAAAGCCGGTTTTCACCAGTGCGCCATCCTTCGCAATAGCGGCCCAATACGGCTGATGCGTAAAGCCATAGGCTCTGGCAATGGTCCCATCGCCGTCCCAGCCGTTGGGAAACGTCAAACCGTGGCGCTTAGGGAAGTCTGCGCTCTTCTCTCTGCTGTCCAGCAAACCGATGCCCACAAATTCTATGCCCTTGCCCTTCCATTCTTTGTATACACGCTCCCACACGGGGGCGTCAGCGTTGCAGGTCACTCACCAGTTGGCCCAGAAGAGCAAGATTATCGGTTTTCCCTTCAGGTCGGCCAGGCGCAGTGTCTGGCCACTGAATAACTCTAGCGTGAACGCCGGTGCCGGCCCGGGCGCTGCCTGGACGGCTGGCAGCGCAACGGTCAGCGCGACCACGAGCAGGACAGCGAGACCAGCAACGATGTGGCGCATGGACACTCACCTCACTCGGGGTCTTCCCGGTCTGATCACAGCCTCCTGCGACCCAAATGGTCGCGTTAATGTTGCACGTAGGAGGTAAAGAAACTGTGAAGGGCATCCTTCGAGCCAGGGATATCGGCTGACGGGAGGTATGGGCATGACAGACCTGCAGCAGTACATTGTCGAAGAATGGGCCGAAGAGTATCGGGAGGGACGATTGGCGCGACGTGAGTTCCTGCGGCGCATCGCCCTCATGGCGGGCGGCGTGGCACTCGCCCTGCCAATGCTCCAGCACCTGGGGCTCACCGCGTCTTCGGTAGAGATCGCCGACGCGGCGTCCAGCGCTCCACCGCTGGTGGCTCAGCAGCAGGGAGTGACAGTGCCGCCGGACGACCCTGCGATCGAGGCCGTGGGGATGGTCACCTATAACCGCGCTGGATCGCCGGCACCGGGTATCGCGTATATATCGCGGCCACGCGGCGGTGGGCCCTACCCCGGCATCGTGGTGACCCATGAGAACCGAGGCCTGCTGGAGCACTTCAAGGACGTGACGCGACGGCTGGCCAAGGTCGGCTATGCGGCACTTGCCGTCGACCTGGCATCGCCGGAGGGCGGCACCGCCAAGTTCACAGACCCTGCCCAGGTGTCCTCGTATCTCGGAAACGCGCCACCAGACCAACTCGCGGTCCAATTGAACGACGCCGCGGCGTATTTGCAGAGTCTGGCCTACGTGCGGCGCGACCGCATCGGCACGATGGGCTGGTGCTTTGGCGGCGGCATGACCTGGCGCTTTATCACTCGCAATGCCGACCTGAAGGCGGCTGCTCCGTTCTATGGGGCCAACCCACC
>DASXTD010000322.1:0-4946 GCA_036505655.1 Chloroflexota bacterium | reverse complement strand
GACGATAGCCGTGCTGCTCACCCAGACAATCGACGCCGCAGAACAACGCCGTTGAAATGTCACGCAGGTCCTGATACCGATTCGTCACTCAGGTCATGAGACAACAAGACACCAGCAGGCCCCTATGTTGTGAGAAGTTTCTGTACGGGTCCAAGGCGGCCGGCTTCGCCGGCCGCTCGCGCCGCCTAGCAGGGCCGGGCCGGAGGCCCGCCCCCGACGCCTCTGCTTCGCGGCGGCGTCGGCGGTTCCAGCCCCGCGGCAGGCGCGAGACATGGCAAAGCCCCGGACCGCTGAGATAGCCTGCAAGCGTCCGGGGCCTTGCTTGTCACTCTGGTCGGCGGCTTGAAACCACCACCGGGATATTCCGACCCCTAGAATAGGTAACCCATCCCAAGGATGTTCGTCCAAGAAGGCCCTGCCGGCTCCGCACGGAGCGTGACGAAGGGCTTCCTGCGTTGGGGTTCCTCCTTGCTAGCTCAAACGGATAATGACTATGTTCCTTACATGGCGTTTGAAGTTGTCGAATCGGTCCCGCTCGGCCGGTTCCTCTTCGGGGAATCATGGACACCCCTCTGGGGAGCACACGTCTACCCACTGCGGTTCTTCGGCCAAGGTGGCTCAAACGATCCAAACGATTACTTGGAAGTAATTAAGGTGATCACGGCTGATGATTCCGACGTAGCTTTGACGAGAGGAGGTGGCCTATACGCTCGCGCCCGAGAGGACTCCCGGTCCGAGCGTGAGGTGCAAAGGGTGATGCGCCTGCTTAACCTAGTCGTATGTGAGTTGTCAATACAAGGCGTCGCATCAGACCCAGTCAATGACACGGACATACAGATGGGCAAACTGATAGGCCATCACATCGCAATAGCGGGAGGGTGGGGCATGTATGGGGAGCGGACATGGGGGCCGCTAGCTCTCCTTGCTAGCTCACCCAGAGACACAGGTGCAGCCTACGGGCGCCCGGGTAACAACTGGTGGCCCCCGAACTTTTATTGGCCCGCACATGATGCTGCCGTGCTGGACAGGCTAGGCAATCTGCCAAATGCACGGGCGCTATCGGCGATCGGCGATCACATTCCCGCGCTTACCGCCGCAGCCATCGCTCACTCATCTCGTCACAACGTCGGCGAAACGATACTGACCGCGTGGCTGGTATCTGAAGCGATTATCACTGCCCTTTGGCGGCGGTACATTGGAACAATTACCGGCTCCGGTCGGCGTGATAGGCTGCGAGATTTTCGCATCTATACGGCCAGCGTGCAGCTAGAAACCCTGCTGACTGCCGGGCACCTGGATGAGAGGGCCTACGAATCTCTCCACGCAGCGCGCAAGATCAGGAACGATCTTGCTCACAACGCGCGAATGTCGGAGGATGGGGCACGCATAGCGCTCGAAGCCATGAAGTCAGGGTTGGCTCTGCTCAATATCGAGACAGTGTCTGTAGCATATACATTTCAAGGAGGAGGGATGCTACATCCGCCCAGGGAGGCTGACCCGGGGTTTCCTTTCCGGTGAGTAGTGGCGCGTCGTGCTAGGAGTGTGGTGGGTTATCGTCGCCTGCCGGGACATGGCGCGAAGCATCGTCAGTAGGCCAGCTGTTTGGTGATCCCTGCCCCCACCCGACCGCACAAGCCGCACTGTCCGCAGACCCGGAGGGGCCACCGGCCACGATCATGTAGTGTGAAGTCTGGTCGGCGCCGTCCTATTAGTCCGATGGTCAGCGTGGTTGGCTCGCTCCAGCTGACGGTAACCGCTGACGGCAACGAGGGCAGTCGGAGTCGACCTTGCGTCCACGCAGGAGGAGGCCGAGCGGCTTCGGGAGGAGCTTGCGAAGCGCCCCGATCCGAACGACTACACGGAGCTTCGCCGGCGCTCGATCGCGTACCTCGCCCGGCTCACCCAGGCGCAGAAGGCGATAGCTGAGCTTGAAGGCAGGCTGGCGGCCCGTTCGACGGGCCAGAGGCCGCTCCAAGAGGGACTGGCCACGCGAGTTGAACAAATCCTGCGAATTGCGGAGGAGGAGGCCGACCAAAATCCGCGGGACAGCACGACGCGAGACTCCGCAGCACGACGACAACTGACAACGCGGCGCCAGTGCGAAGCGAGCAACGAGACATACCTGTGGCGGGTCGAGGGGCCGTTTGAGGCGAGCGCGAAGGCGACGCCGCTGAGGCGTCGGCATGCCACTCCAAAATTATTTGGCTGCGAGCTCAAGATCTCGTGAGTCGTCATGATGAAGACTTGCGGCGAGCCCGTCCTGCCCCACCTTGTCATCGTCTGGGTGGACGTAAATCGCTAAGGATCTTGGAGAGTTGGTTGATCTTGGCATACATGCTCGTCCGGTCTACCTATTGACGAACGATAACCAAGCGAGTACTTCTAAAGGCGTTCTAGCTAGAACTTCCGGAAATCTACGCCCTGAAGTGAGGTTATGAACACGGATCTCCCAATTTCTTCTGGATCTCCCAATTTCTTCTCGTGCCTGTCGACCCTCTCAGTCGGCTGCGCAAAATGACTCTCGGGGAGAGTGAATCATGGGCTGGACGCTGATCCAATCAAGACAAGTTCAAGTAAACGAAGGAGACTGGGACGTCGACACCGGCATTCACACCAATCAAGGAGACAACCTCTACTTCTACGCATGGGGCCAGATTTGGGCCGGTGTATGGTTCACCGGCAACAACGGCCCTCAGGGGTGGGACAACCGCGATTATAACAATAAATTCCCGCTTCCAGGAGCGCACCCGTACCAGCTGCTAGGCCACCTCGAAAACGGATACTTCGAGATCGGCGCGGAGGCGTTCCGCCAACAAACGCCCGACGGCGGCCAGCTTTTGCTGCGGATCAACGACGACCTACCGGGCAACGGCAACGGGGCATTTCAGTGCCTGATCCAGGTCTACCGGAACCAATGATGTCATACCGGATCGCTTTAAGCTCCGCTGTTGTCCGCTATCGACCACTAGATCGGGGACGCTACAGGCACATGACGAGTTGCATCGGGGTCAGCCGCTCTTGGCTTTCTCCATCAATTCATCTATCCGATGAGTGACGTCGTTTGACATGTCCTTTGATCGTGTCTGACAGCGCGTAGACATTTCGTGGCGCGTCATTTCCACCTTTGCGCCCAGTGCCTCAAAGGAGGTCAGTCGATTTATCTGCGCTGTCAGGGGCGCTCTAAGACGACAATTGGCCACGCAAGGGCCCGGTCGGTGACCACCTCCACCGGTCTGACCTTGTGCACGCCGGGGCGCGGGTGAAGAACCGCCCGCGCCGCGGCAGCGTTTCGCCGCGCGGAGACACAGACGTCGATGATCTGTCCGCGCTCGTCGACGGCCCTGTAGATGTAGCGCCATCGGCCGGACGCCCTCAGCGAGGTGGTACTGGAGCGAAGACCTATAGCGCGCCAATATTGGTCCCATGTGGTTTGGCTTGGCGGTTTAGTGCTGGCTCATGCTGCTCGGTGGTACTTGTTGATGATGCCGCCGAGGACTGGGTAGCGTCGGATCGGCGCGTCGATGGGGATGATGACCGTTGGGTCGTGGTGGGCGGGTGCTGATTCCGGCCCCTGGTGCGGTCGGTGGTTGTTGAAGTGCTCGACGTATTGGCTAGAGACACGGCAGAAATGCGTAGCGTCCGAAGATCGGCAATGCGGTGCGGGTCCAGGCGAAAGTTAGTGCGCTTCGTACGGCAGCCCGGGTTCGTTATGTAGATGCCGGCGGTTAAACCAGTGCTCGACCCGTTCAGCCACGCCGCCACGGCCGCGGTGCTCTCCCGCCAGATGCCGGGCCTCGACCAGACGATCACGGTTGGGCTTGCCGCGTTCGTAGTCCTTAACCAGTACACCAAGTAAGTCGACCACAAGGTGACGTCCGGAGCCTCCAGCAGGCTTCGGGCATCACCGGCGTGGTACGGAAAGCCTCCGTGAAGGCGGAGGCGGCACTGCATCTGACGGCAGTTGCTGACGGCGACGACGGCGGTCACGGCCGTAGCGAGGCAACCGCCCACGTATGCTCGTCCGCCGGTCGACGCACGTACTGAACGTCACGGACGACGATGCGCCGCGCTGGCAGTGTGGTGGTCGCGCCGACAAGCCCGTGTCCTCGCCGGACGGGCAGGCTCCCAGGATGACCGGATGGACTGCCAGGTGCGTGATGGTCGGTTTCCGGAGTCATCCCGGTCGCCTGCCCGAAGGGATGCCAGACCACCACCCGGGCGTCAAACGGTGAATCTGTTTGACGCCCGGGCGTCGGCCCAGCATGGCGGAGCCCAGGCGACCGGGATGACTCCTCAGGCCGGGCTGTTGCGGCCTGGCGGCCACCCCTTCGGGGCGTCCTCGGGGCGTCGGGGCGTCTACGGGGCGTCGAGCGTCGACCAGTTTCGACCAACAATGACCATCAGCGTCCTCACGGTGCTTCGCCTGAAAGAGCACCGCGAACATGGCCTGGCGGAAGCTGCCGCCGTGTTCGGCATACGCCTTCTCGATGAGCCACTGGTTGAGCTCATCCGGCAGGTAGATCGCGGCAGGGTCATTACTCTCCATGCTCGAAAATTAGCACGTTTGTTCGAAGTGACAGTAGAGCCGCCTCCATGCCAGCTCGCGTCAACCTAACAGCCCACCGGCACGCCACACATGATCAACCGGCCCAGATCCGGCCCAACCAACGCCCGAAACGGCCGGAAGACCTCGGCAAGCGTTGGCAGACGTCGCCGCAGGTCAACGCCTGATTTCAGCGGGTTCGCCGGTGGTCGGCAGGCCGCCCGCGATTTCGGGGTTCAAGTCCCTGGACTCGATGTTCCTCGTGTGGCTGGATTTAGACAGCCTTTGGCGACATCGATCGCATCAAGTCGCCGAAGGTGGTGAAGTATCGCGCATGCGTCTCCCGCAGCGCCTGCTCTGACTCAGCCACCAGCACGACAACCTCGATGTCGCTGTTGCCCTC
>DASXTD010000321.1:0-4465 GCA_036505655.1 Chloroflexota bacterium | reverse complement strand
ATCGCGGCTGACACGGAATGGGAGCGCATCGCCGCCCTCTATGACGCCCTGGCTGAGGTCGCCCCCTCGCCCGTGGTGGCGCTTAACCGGGCGGTCGCGGTCGGAATGGCGTTCGGTCCGGCAGCTGGGTTGGAGCTCGTGGATGAGCTGACCGACGAGCCCTCGCTCCAGTCCTACCATTTGCTGCCCAGCGTGCGCGGCGACCTCCTTGTCAGGCTGGGCCGGTCGGCCGAGGCGCGCACTGAGTTTGTGAGGGCCGCGGCACTCACGCGCAACGTAAGGGAACAAGTTCTACTGCTGGATCGGGCCGCTGCGTGCGACTTCTGACGGCGGAGACTAAACATACGCTCGGGTGTTGAGCCCCGAGGCGTTCCGCTCATCGCTACCCTTCACTCCCCCGCCCCCGGGGAGGGGATAGGGGTACGGCCCAGCCGGAGGAGGCTGATTCCCGATTGGTCCTGATGGTGTGTGGGCACGGCTCATGACCGCGCACTTGCAGGCCGTTCTCCTGGAGTACGTCGAAGAAGAGCCCGAGGCACGGCCGGCCCGGATCGGCGATCCAGGCGTCTGCGTCCCGCTTGAGGTGCGCTGCCAGGAACGCAGCTAGGGGCGATATGCCGGACTCCTCGTAGAGCACGTCCGATCCGAGGATGAGATCAAACCGTGGGAGAGCGGTTGGTTCACGCCAGTCGGCGACGACGCACTCGAATTGAGAGCCTGCGATCGCCTGCTGAAGCGCACTCGCTGCGACGATCTCGATAGCGCTCGACTCCCGGTCGAGAAACGTGACCTGCGCGGCGCGGAAGGCGGCTGCAAAGCCACAGGGCCCTAGTCCGCAGCCAAGGTCCAGGACCGTTTCCCAGCCAGCCCCTGGCCCGCGAGCACCTTTCCGACCAATACTTGAGCAGTTCTTGTCCCCGTAAAGTAGATGCATATCCAGCTTGTAATGGGTTGCAATGGTCGCCCTCTCGGCCGTGCCTTCGCGTGCCCAAGCCCTAGACTTGGCGGACGGAGGACGACACACGGCTGACGAAGAGGGACTGGGTGGGCGCGTCCGAGAGCTCCGCTCGGGCTACGGATGGAAGCAGGCAGAGCTAGCTCGCCGAGCCGGGGTCGCGACATCGTTGGTGAGCCGGATCGAGAGCGGCACAACTATGTCTCCTCGAAGGGACTCCTTGGAACTGATCGCGAAGGCGCTGCAGGTAAGCGTGTCCGAGCTGATTGGCGATCCCTCAGTCAGGGGCCTTTCAGTGAGCCAGGTCAACATTGGCCCTACCGCCTACGTCCCGGAGATTGCCGTAGTCCGCTCGGCGGGCGAGTACGATTTCCAACCCTCAGGCGACTCTTGGCCCGTCCCCGTCGACTGGGCTCATGGCAAGCAGTTGGTGGCGGCACGCATAGCCGGCGACTGCGTGGAGCCGGAGCTGATGAAAGGCGATACTGTCATAGTCGACCTCGCCCGGCGCGACCCCGGTCAGGGGGATCTGGTTGCCGTCCTCACCGAGGAAGGCATATTGATGGTGAAACGCTTCAACCGGTTCCAAGGCATCCCAATGTTGGTGGACAATCGCAATCGCCTGTATCCGCTGGAACTCTCAGAGATCCAGGGGATCATCGTCTCCGCCTTGCGACGGTACAAGTAGCGGAACGGGCCGGGCGCGTTCCGAGCCTAAGCATTGCAATACTGCAATATATTTCTCGTGCTGAAATGCAACGCTCTTCTGGATTACCGTGCGTAGCAAGAAAAGACATTCGTTGTTAGGGGCGCTGCTCAACTCATTCTTGCGCGCGACCCATCGCGTATTTCCTGGTCGAGACGATGGTCAAGCCTACCGACCCACGGTTCGTGGGCAAGGCCATTTCGCTCCGCAACCTCATCATCGTGGGCGGGCTGAGCCTCCTGTTTCCCATGCTCCGACTCAGCGGCCGATGGCGACGCTACCCGTTTGCGCTCGACAACTTGTACTTGTCGATCTTCTGGCTGGACATGGCGGGCAACTCGTTCAATCTCTATGACACGCACTACTACTTCGACCTCATTCCGCATTTCTACGGCAGCGGCACGGCGGTCATTGTGTTCAAGCGGCTGCTGCACCTGCCTACGCTCAGCGCGGTGGGCCTCACAAACATGCTCCACATTCTCCTGGAGGCGCAGGAGTACTACACGGACGTGCTCTTTGGCACCCACAATGTGCGGGGCGTGTCCGACCACGTGAACGACCTTCTGGCTGGCCTGGCGGGGACTACGGTGTACGGCACGCTGCTGGCGCTCGTCGACCGTCGGCGAGGAAAACCTTCCAGATGGTTCCGAGCCTGACCCCTCAGCTACCCACACGGGTGGCCTGTAGCCCGCCCTCGCTCACCAGGTAACTGCACCAAGAGTCGGGGCAGGTAACAAACACCGACCGCTAGGCTTTTTATCGATGGGCATGATCACTCCTGGAGATCGTTTATCCATGCGCACTGCCATGGCGCGCGGCCTGATGCTGGGGGTGACCGGCGGGCTGATCGCCGGCGCCTTCGAGGCGATCACCATGATCGGGAGCGATCCGGTCGGCCGGAATGGGCTGCTGGAAGCGGCTGTGTATGCGCTGGTCATTGACGCTCTGGCCCTAACCGTTCTGAGCGCATTGATCGCCCTTCCGATTTCTGCCGTGCTCCATCGGTTGATCTCGCGAGGCAGCGAACAGCTCACCTTTGCCCTGCAGGTGGCTGCGGCGATCGCGCTCTCCATCCTCCTGGTTGGAGTAGTCTGGACCTTTCCACCGCCGGTGTCTCGGCGCGAGATCGAGTCCGCCGGGCAAAGCTTGGCGCCATTCGGACTGGCGGCGGGGGCCGCTGGCCTGGCAGCCTTCTTTGTCGTCCGACCCAACGCAGACCGCTTGATGCGCGCCATGGCCCGGCTCACCGTGGTCGCCGTAGGGGGAGCGGTGGCGCTGGCACTAGTTCTGCCAATCCAGGTCCTCGCCCAGGCGGATCAACCACAGACTACCCGTCCCGGCGTGGATACGATTGACATGTCGGTATTCTCGGATGACCCGTTGGGGGACCTGCGGTCGGCGCTGGAAAGTCTGTCGGCAGGAGCTCAGGCCGGAGGAAGACCTAACGTCTTGCTGATCACCGTCGATGAGATGCGAGCCGACTACCTGGGCGCCTGCGGAAACGAGTGGATCCAGACTCCGGCCATGGATTTGCTGGCCCAGCACGCGGCGCTGGCCTGCCTGACGTACCCGAGCCAGCCCCAGACGAATCCCGATTTTGCTTCGCTGTTCACCTCGACCTACCCGGCGACCAATGGGGTGCGCATCCACACAGTTGATCGGCTGGCGCCTTCGTGGGATACGTGGGCGAAGGTTATGGCGCGCAACGGCTATCAAACGGCCGGCGTCATCCCCTGGCCAGCGATGGACCCGGTGTTCTCGGGCTTGAACCAGGGATTCCAGGCCTATCAGGCGTTCGTGCTCAACGAGCCGGCGGTTCTGCAGAACCCGATCACCGAGACCGCAGGCGCCATGTACCGCCGCATCATTCATGAGGTGGCGCTGGGCGGCCTGGCTGAGAACGCCATGGGCGTTCGGGCCCAAGCGGAGGAAGACATCGATGGAGAGGCTGATGTCTCAGCCGCGGCGACCATCGAGTGGTTGGCCAAGGACGCGCGGCAGCCATTCTTTCTCTGGAGCCACTTCTTCGATCCGCATTATCCGTTTAAGCCGCCATCCCCCTGGGATCACCTTTATTCGGCCGAGCAAAACCACACCGGCCGCTACACCGGCGACATGTCGTTCGTGATCGACATCTGGCGAGGCGTCTTCTTCCCGACGCCAAGCGATGTTGACTTCTTGCGCGCCGAGTACGCATCTGAGATCTCGTACTCGGACGCGTACGTTGGTCAACTGTTGGCCTACATGGCGCGGCAGGGGCTGCTGCAGAACACGATCGTGATTCTGACGTCAGATAACGGGCAGGGGCTAGGGGAACGCAGCGATTCCTGGGATCACGGCCAATCCTGGTTTTACGGCGACAATCTCTACGACATCGACACGCGCGTGCCGCTCATCATCCTCGATCCTCGGAACGGTGGCCGGGGGCAGACGATCAGCGTGCCAGTGCAGCACGTCGATGTGATGCCAACGGTACTCGATCTGCTCGGTATACCGATCCCCGCCCAGGCCCAGGGGCGAAGCCTCGTCCCGTTGCTGCAGGGAAGCGAGAGCGGTTCGGATCGGTTCGCGATCACTACGCTGTCCGACGATCGCATGACGTCGATTGCCTCGCCCGACGGCTGGAAGCTCATTGTGAATCGGCGGACGGGTGAGAACGAGCTGTACAACCTGCGGCAAGACCCAGGCGAATGGTCGAACATGGCGGCCGGAAACCCAGACATGGTGGGCGCCCTGCAGGCCAGGCTCGACGCCTGGGCTCGCGCAACCGAGCACCGGCCGCTGCTCTCGCGCTAGCCAAGCTA
>DASXTD010000320.1:0-6423 GCA_036505655.1 Chloroflexota bacterium | reverse complement strand
CCACCCAGTCGCAGATTCACCAGTACGGGATCGAGCATCACGAACATCCCGGTGCAGCTTTCCGGCTTGGGAGCGGCGGCCGAGACGATTTCATGCTGCACGCCGGCATGGTGTACAGCATCTGCCCAGCTATCACCGCTCCGGACGGCGAGGACATAGCGATCGGCGGCGCCAGCGTGGTGGTCACGATGACCGGCTACCGCGACCTGGGCGCTCAGCGCCTCCAGCCCCTCGTTATTGAGGGCTAGGAGTGGGCTGACTACGGGAAGCGAAAGCTGCCCGGGGAGGCCTTGAGCACCGCGTCGAGCGGATGCCAGGGTCCTGCTTCGCATGACGGAAGCGTGGGAGCCCAGCGGACCAGGCAGTCAATGAACCAGGACACCTGCGTAGTTACCCGCGGATCGACCACGCCCAGACGCACCGCGAACACCGTCGGCTGTGCCGCTAAGGCAGCTGGCACGCTCGAGTCTCGTTTGGAAGCCACCGCGACGACGAGGTCGTAGTGCGGGCTCGCGCCGGCTCTTCCATCTACGAACCGCGCTGTCTCACGGTCGGCCGGCGACGCTTCTACCCAACCTCGTTGGCGCAGCTGCTGCCTGAAATAGTCCGCAACCTGTGGGCCACTCTGGCCGGTGCCGAACCAGCCCAGGATATAAGTGCCCTGTGCCCCCCCTGCGTCGTACAGGCCGCTGAGGTGCTCGACCCGCTCGGGCCCAAGTGCCCCCGGGAACGCAGCCAGTGTCTGGAAATCGTTGCGCATGCCATCCGCCGTCGCGTCCGCCCACAGCTTGTGTACGAACGATGGATAAGCCACTACGGCGATGAATGCTGCGATCAGGAGTAATCGGGCGCGGGGGGTCGCACGATCCACCCATTGGCTGGCAGCCTTCAGCGGAGTCAGGAATCCAGCGAAGTTCATCAGCGCGCCGAAGCTGTAGAGCAGGATCAGCGCAACCAGGCCCACGATCGACCAGAGCCAGAAATAGCTCGCGAAAATTCCCATCGCCCCATTGTAGGACCCCATGTGCCCACCGGGGCTAGTCGATCCTGAGAGGGACGACAAGTGGTACTGCCCGTCCCGATTGGCGGCGGGCCCTACCCGCCCAGCTATACTGCGGCAGGATGGGCACCAACGTCCTCGTCGTCGACGACGACCCTAAGATCACGCGCCTGGTCCAACGAGCGCTCGCCCTCGAAGGCTACTCTGTCGAGACGGCAACCTCTGGCCCGACGGCGCTCAGCGCTGCCCGCACCTTCGAGCCAGACCTGGTCATTCTCGATATTCTCATGCCCGGCATGGACGGTCTCGAAGTTTGCCGCCGCTTGCGTGCCGCCGGTGACACGCCCATCCTCCTCCTGACTGCCAAGGACGAAGTGCAAGATCGGGTCAAGGGCCTTGACAGTGGCGCGGATGACTACGTCGTCAAGCCGTTCGCGCTCGAGGAGCTGCTGGCCCGGGTACGCGCGTTGCTGCGACGCCGGGAGCCGGGCGCCCGCGAGCCTCTGCGTTATGGCGATCTCACCCTCGATGTCGAGGAGCGACGCGTCCGCCGAGGAGACCATGAGCTGGCTCTGTCTGCTACTCAGTTCGAGCTGCTGCGCTACTTCATGCAGCATCCCCGCCGCGTGCTCTCCCGAGAGGCAATCCTGGACAATGTGTGGGGAACCAACTTCGTGCGCCCCACCAACGTGGTGGACGTATACGTGGGCTATCTGCGGGCCAAGCTGGAGGCAATGGGCAGCTCCCGCCTCCTCCACACGGTCCGTGGCGCTGGCTACGTGCTGAGAGAGGAATAAGTCGTGCCCCTTCGACTCCGACTCGCGCTTCTAAACGCCGCGGTCCTGGCCAGCGCCATCGTGCTGCTCAGCACCATCGCCTACGCTCAGCTCGCCAATACCCTCAGCGACGAGATCGACTCGTCGCTCCACAACCAGGCTACCAGCCTCAGCGACCTCTACCTGGCTCGCGAAGCACTGCCTCCCCGCGCCCGCGAGCGACTCATCCCGCAGCCTAGCCTGTTCAGCCCGACGCCCTATCTGGTGCAAATCTTGGACGCGGACCATAACATCGTGGAGCGTTCCACTACGCTCGAGAGTCGCGAGCTGCCAATCCACCCCGAGGCGCTCGACCGCGCAGACAATGAGGATCGGGCGTATGAGAACATCACTATGGCGCGTCAGCGCTTCAGATTGGAAACGTTCGCGGTCGCGCCTGACGATCAATCCGTTGGATACGTGCAGATCGCGCGGTCGCTGGAGCCCATGGACGAAGAGCTGGCTCTCTTCCGGTTTACGCTCGGGCGAGCCGGAGCCGCCATGTGCCTGATCTCACTCGGGTTTGCCTGGCTGCTGGCTGGTGCCTCCCTGCGGCCCATCGCCCGCATAACCCAGGCCGCGCATGAAATTGCACTCTCCGGGCGTCTGGATCGCCGACTGTCTCCGCTACACTCGCGCGACGAGGTTGCCCGCCTGGTTGAGACTTTTAATCGGATGATGGAGCGGCTGGAAACGGCCTTCTGGGCGCAGCGGCGTTTTGTCGCGGATGCTTCTCACGAGCTCCGTACCCCCCTCACCACCATCCGCGGCAACCTGGAGATCATGCGGCGCAGCAGGGGCCTGCAAACGCCTGATCTGGCTGAGGCGGTCGATGACGTGCTCGGCGAATCCGAGCGCATGTCTCGGCTGGTGGATGGCCTGCTCGAACTTGCCCGAGCGGATGCCGGTCAGGAGCTGGCCCAGGAGAAGGTCCAGCTTGATGAGCTGGTGCGGGGCGTGTGCCGCGAAGTACAGCCGCTGGTCGAGGGGATCCAGGTTATGGTGGATGGCCTCGTGCCGGTGGAACTCACTGGGGACCCAGATGCCCTGAAACAGCTCATCCTGATCCTGGTGGATAACGGGGTCAAGTACACACCGCCCCCTGGTACCGTGACCGTCAATCTGGAAGCTCAGGACCATATCGCCAAGCTCACCGTCCGGGATAGCGGCCCTGGCATCTCCGCGGAAGACCTGCCGCACATCTTCGAACGCTTCTATCGAGCGCCTACTGCCCGGAGCGCCGGGGGGACAGGACTCGGACTTGCCATCGCCGAATGGATCGTGAAGGCGCACGGCGGCTCCATTCAAGTGCATTCTTCGAGGCGGTCAGGCAGCGTCTTCACAGTGACCTTGCCTATCACGACCAACATGGCCGACGGCAAGACGGCCACATCTTCCGATCCTTACGCCGCCCTCAACCTCTCCCTCGAATCGCCCGGGGCCCGATCCTGAGGCCTCGCTCATAAGAACCCACTATCAGTTCCTGATAGTCCCATAATCATTGCCTGATATTACTACCGGCCTCTTAGCTTCGGCTTAAGCCCCTCTTAACTTTCCCAGGTAAGCTAAATTCAGAATCTTTGGCTTGGATTCCAAGTCCAAGCGCTGCAGCGGGTAATGCCCCGTGGTCAGGTCAGGCCGCTTTCGTCCCGAGCAAGCCGGCGGTGCTTTCGGAGCCCCAGCGTAACAGGGATGCCCGCCACTTTGTTGTATCGACGGATACCACTCCGTTGGGGACGCCCAGCCATCCTTTTACGCGTGGTCAGACAGCAGGGCACTGAATATCCTGCTCACGATAGGTTGATTAGACGCACATGATGAAGAATCAGGACGTTCGCTCCAAGCTGCACCTGGTAGAGGTGCGCGATCGTGGCCAGACGGCCGGAGTCTTTGGCCGACGGCTGGGCCTAATCGGAGCGGCATGGGTGGGCGCCGGTCTGGTGCTGGCGATGGTGGCAATGTGGCGGGAGATGCAGACGCCGGACAGCCTTGTTCCAATCCAGGGCGGCTGGCTGGCGCTAGCCCTGGCGAGCGCGACGGTGAGCTTCGGTTTACGGGCTCTCCGCTGGCAGACGTTGGCGGCAGCGGCCGGAGCGCGGGCGAGCTTCGCGACCAGCTTGAGGACGCAGCTGGCGGGCTTCTCATTGACGCTCACGCCGGGCAAGGTTGGGGAAATCTACAAGTGCTACCTGATGGAGCTGGAGACCGGGGTACCGACGGCGCGCACGGCCCCCATTGTGCTGGTCGAAAAACTCATGGAGGGCATCGCCTTCTCGACCTGGACTTTGCTGGCGGCAAGCATCGTGACCGGCCTTCCCGACACGGTCTCAAACGCGGTCCGCTCTGTGGCAATCCTCGGACTGACTCCGGTTCTGGTGGGCGCGCTCCTGCATTTCGGAAGGCTGCCCGGCGGTGAGCAGCTGAGGTTTGGCTTTCTGGGGCGGCTGCCCATGGCAGAGCGCATGGCGGCCTGGGCGAGCGCTGCCATCGAGGGGGCGCGGGACGTGGTACGGGCCCCCGTGCTGCTGAAGGGACTGAGCCTGACCCTCGTTGCTCGCCTGGCCGACGGCCTGGCCCTGACCTTGATCCTGAGGGCTTTGGGCGTCGACGTGCCAGCTTTCGGCGGCATCCTGGCGTTCAACCTATCCGGCACCGTGGGCGGGCTGTCTATGCTGCCGGGTGGAATAGCGGCAGTGGAAGCCAGCCTCATTCTCTCGCTCATGAGCCTGGGGGCGGCGCCAGGAACGGCCATTGCGGCTGCCCTACTGAGCCGAGTGCTCAGCTTCTGGCTGTGGGTAGGAATCGGCCTGGCCCTTCTTACCCGGGCGAGCTTGCGCCCCGCCAGGCAGATTGCCGCATGAAGATCTGTGTCGCGTCCATCCACCCCCGTTTGTTGAGTGGTCAAATCGAAGGAGTGGTCGCGCTCGCCAAGAGCCTCGAACGGCTTGGGCATGAGGTGAAACTGGTGAGCGTCTTCGGGGATGAACTGACAAACGCGAGGCCTGAGCGGCCAGATGAGGGAAGCGGGCAGGGCCTAGCGCCGCGGCTCCTGCAGATAGGCGCTGTGCTCAAGAAAATTGTCGCGGAGGCGCGCTGCTCAGATGTCCTCCAACTGAACCTGCCGACGCCGGCCTTTGCCGGCGTGGCCGACGTGCTTCGGGAACTGGCCCATCGGCCGACGGTGGTGGGGTTTGAGGCGCATCTTGCCAATGTGCCCGGGGCCCTGCGGCGGGTGCCCATGGCGCCTGAGTTCTATCTGCCACGAGTTCTGGTCAACAACGGAATCGTGGCCCGACTGGCGCCGCGGCGGGCGGAACGATACATCGTCAGCAGCGAATGGCAGCGAACGGAGTTGGAGCGACTTGGCTTCGCGAGCGAACGCATTTCGGTCATCCCGAACCTGGTGATCGAAGACAAATTGAAGCCGTGGGCCAAGGACGAGGCGCGGGCCGACCTGGGGTTACCAGATGGACCACTGATCGGCTACATCGGTCATTACCACGACGTCAAAGGGCACGATGTGCTGATCGAAGCGCTGCGGATCATGCGCGCTAACCTCCCTGCCGGATCCTCGGCGCCGCGGTTGGTGATGGCCTGGAGTGGGATTGGGAGTCCGCAGCGGGTCCAGGCACAGCTTGCTCGGGCTGGTCTTCGGGACGCGGTCATCCAGCTGCCTAAGGTGAACGTGGGACAGTTTTTCTCGGCGCTGGACGTGCTCGCACTCCCATACCGCTTCACGCTGGGGCAGGCAGCTTTCCCAGGCACCGTACTGGAGGCGATGGCAGTCGGCGTGCCCCTGGTAACGTCACGGTTGCCGCTGCTCGAAGAAATCGTGGAGCATGAGGGGACCGGACTGCTGGCTGAGCCCGGCGATGCCGCCAGTTTGGCCGGGCAGATCTCGCGCTTGCTGGCGGATCGAGGGCTAGCGGAGCAGGTGGGCGCGCAGGCCAAGAGCGTCTACCGGGAGCGGTTCGATCCGCAGCGGGTCGCGCAGGAGTACGTGGCCGCGTACGAGGAAGTGCTTGCAAGAGAAGCGCGCCTTCTACAGCCGGCCTGACGTTAGTGATCGATATGATGACCAACGGTTTGGCGGCCCCAGCGGGGAGCGAGTCCACACTCGCGAAATAGCCCTTGTAACTGAGCTACTCGGATCATCTGGGTACACAGGGGCTGGACGCATCTTGGACCTGGCCTGTGGGACCGGCAGGCTGACTCGGGTGCTGATCGAGCAGGGCCGGGACGTGGTCGCGATTGACGCCTCACCACCGATGGCGGTCAAGACGGCCACCTTCGGTGGCCCGACCGTCCTGGGCGATGCGTTTGCGCTTCCGTTTCTCGAGCATGCATTCGACACCGTCGTTGCCCTGCGCCTCGCCTTTCATTTTCAACAGCTCGATTCGCTGCAAGGCGAGATGGCGAGGGTGATTAGCCCCGGTGGGACGCTGATCTTTGACACCTATACGTGGAGCCCGCGGGCGCTATGGGCGTTGGGAGCCACGAGCTGGGGTGGGCGGGTGTATTTGCACCGCAAAGGCGACGTCGAGCAGGCGGCGTCAGGACTGGGGCTGCAGATCCAGCAGGTGCGCCCCTGCTTCTTGTTTTCGCCTT
>DASXTD010000319.1:0-1731 GCA_036505655.1 Chloroflexota bacterium | reverse complement strand
ACTCGTCCATGGGATCACGCTGCCTACGGTCCCGGCTGCGAACGGCGCGCGACGTGATGTTGACGACGGCCGGCGTGACCTCCTTGGCCACTGCTGTAAATCCCCGTGGGGCCGTCTGTGCAACCGGCATGGCCTGGCTCGCCGCTGCCGGCGCAGGCATCCCGACCGCCTGCGTATACGTGGCGTATTCGCCGCCGACGAACGCAAGGGACCCGAGGAGAAGCAGCCCCGCTATCACCCCTAGGCTTCGATACCACATATTTCTCATAGCATCCTCCATACAATACTTACTCGACACCACTGATCCCCATATTGTTGCCAGGGAGGATAGCAGTCGAAGATGAAAGGGGGATTAAGGACGGATTAGAAGTGGCTCATGCGCGGGAGGATTACGGTAAACTTCGAACTTTCGCCGACTTTGCTTTGGACTTCGATCCGGCCATGGTGGGCCTCGGCGATCCATTTGCAGATGGACAGGCCCAAGCCGGTGCCCTTGGGAGCATGCGCCCTGGCGGCATTCGAACGATAGAACCGAACAAAAATACGGGCCTGGTCTTCGGAAGGAATGCCGATCCCCTGGTCCGCCACCGAGAGCCGGACAGTGGCACCCTGGCATATCAGCACGATCTCGACCTTGCCGCCGGGTAGCGAATATTTCACGGCGTTGTCCACCAGATTCAGCAGCAGCTCGCGCAGGCGCAGCTCATCGCCTTGCACGACAGCCGGCTCCACGGTCCCCAGCATGATCTGTACTCCCTGCTCCCGCCCCAGCACGATCGCCTGACGCTCGACGTCCTCGACCAGGGCATCGAGCTTAACCGGAAGAGACTCGATCGTAATCTCACCCAGGTCCGCCCGCGACAGAAACAGCAACTCGTCCACAATCTGCGTCATCCGATCGATTTCTTCGAGGCCGCTTTCCAGCACCAGCTTGTAGTCCTCCGCTGGGCGCGGCCGGCGGAGGGCCAGTTCGGTCTCTCCTTTCATGACGGTCAGAGGCGTGCGCAGCTCGTGGGACGCATCGGCGCTGAACTGGCGCACCTGCCGGAAGGACGCCTCCAGGCGGGCGATCATGTCGTTGAACGTCGTCGCCAGACGGCCGATTTCATCGGGTGCAGGCGGCACCGTCAGCCGCTGGGTCAAGTCCCCGGCCGCGATGCGTCGCGCGGCAAGAGTGATGGCTTCCACAGGACGAAGGGCCCTCCCTGCGAGAAACCACCCGCCGCTCAGCGCGACCGCGAGGGCGACCGGCAACGACACGAGCAGGATCAGCCCCAGCCAGTGCAGCATCTCCTCGACCGGACCCAAGGATGTGCCCACCTGGATGATGTTGACCAGAACCCCGTTTCGCCTGATGGGGACCGACAGCAGACGGATCGGAGTTTCTCCCCGATACCGTGCGGATTCAAATGTCGCCTGTCCGGCCAGCGCCGCCTCCAACGCCGTGCGGCTGAGGGGAATCTCCCGATGCGCCGCATTGGGGGATTGGATCGTGATCGTCCCGGTAGGAGTGAAGATCTGAAACGACTTGTCCAGAACGGCCAGCTCTGGAAACTCGGTCGCAAGCTCCTCAAACGGAATGAAGGGACCGACTCCGTGCTGCTCCACGGCGCGCACCGCCGCAGCAGCCGCCTCGCCCAAAGACCGATCGATCTGGTTCCTGAGCTCAGTGGACAGCACCGCGTAGAGCGCCCCGGCAAAAACCAAGAGGATCAGAGCGAGGGCCGTCCC
>DASXTD010000318.1:0-3404 GCA_036505655.1 Chloroflexota bacterium | reverse complement strand
GCAACGGGCAGGAGGGCAAGCTGCTCACGCTGAGGGCGGACAGCTGGATCTTCTTAGCGCCCCAATTCTCCAATCCCGAGCCGGCGGATCTGGCGGACCTGCGTGTTCGCCAAGCGCTGTCACTGGCGATCGATCGGCCTTCCCTAGCCGACGCGATCGCGGGTGACGGCACCCTGGCAGGAGACCTGTGGTTGCCTCGGTCGGACCCACAATATCGGACCGCCGCAGCCAGCGTGCGTCAGCAAACGTACGATCCCAATGCGGCCGTTGACCTGCTCGCCCAGGCGGGCTGGCGGCGGGATGGCCCGGACAATGGCCTGGTCAAGCATGGCCAACGCTTTTCTCCCGATCTCACCACTACCGTGGAATGGCACTCGACCGCCGCTATCGTGGCGGACTACTGGCGGCAGGTTGGCGTCGACCCCAAGGAGTCCGTGGTGAGCCTGGGCAACGTGTTCGATCGTCAGAACAGAGCCACCTACAGCGGAGCGGAGCTTATGGCTGGGCCGCCTGGCTTGTCGCTCCTGGATAGCAGACTGCGCTCCACGAATGCGCCCGCCTCGGATAACTTTTTCGCCGGCGCCAATCGCGGCCACTACACCAACCCGGATGCGGATCGGCTCCTGGATCGGGTTTGGGGCACGCTCGATCCATCGGATCGGGCGCGCGCTCTAGGCGACCTCACGCAGCTGATTGCCTTGGAGCTGCCTATTAGTGGGCTATTCTTTTACCCTGCCATGATGCTGGTGCGAGCGGACGTGCGCGGCGTCCGGGTGCCGGAGGCGATCGCCCCCACCGGCCCGGTGCTAGTGAGCTGGAACGCCCACGAATGGGAGAAAAAATGAGGCCGGAAGATATTGTTCGGCTGGCGGTCATCGGGGTTGCGATCTTCCTGGCCTGGAATTTGTGGCGGGGGCGGGCCCTCGTCCCGCTTTACTACATGACGTGGGCGGTGCTGGTGTCTCTGTTGGCCTCGTTCATCGTCCAATTGGAGGATTTCAGCGCGGCCATTGATCTCGCCAACATCGCCGCCATCTCTCTCGCGCTGGCGGCCTGCACGGGGAGCTCGGCCCTCTGGCAACAGGAGATCGGGCGCGACCTCGAGGGGACGCGGGTCTACGCACCGTTCGCCTTTTCGGACCTGCGCTCGTGGCGGGGCGTCCTGAAGGCCGTCGATCGCATCGGCGCGGGTCCGACGGCGCTCATTTACTTTCTGATATTTGCGCTAGCCATCGCGGCCGTGGCGGTCACGGTTCGGCCTGTCGGCCCAGCCGCTGATCGCACCGCATTCGTCCTTTCGCTCGCTCCCACCCTGCTGTTTGCGGTGCTCAGCGCCTGGTACCTCTACCGGGGTACGCGCCGCCTCGTTCCCGGTGCGTAGCTTGAGGAGACCAGCTCGGCACCGGAAACTTCCTCTCCTGCCGCAGTGGGAGAGGGTGGTGAGGGCCGCCCTACTCGTCGTCGCCATGCTCGTGCTGTGGCCAAGCAGGGGCCTCGCTCAGGAAAATACGGTCCCGCCCGAAGGGGCAGTGAATCCACGGCCGGTCATCGCGCTGGATCCCGGGCATGGGGGATACGAGAGCGGTGCGGTGCATCGCGCCAATGGCCGAGTCGACCTGCTCGAAAAGGAGGTGAACTTGCACCTTGCGCTGCTCGTCGAGCAGCTGCTGCTAGACCATGGCTACGACGTAGTGCTGACTCGCCGCGAGGACACACAAGTGAACGTCCCGGCACGGGATCGCAATGGCGATGGCCGCATCGACAACGATGATGATCTGCAGGCGCGGGTGGATACTGCGAACGAAGCCGGTGCCGCGCTGCTCTTCTCCATCCACAACAACGGGTCCACCGACCCCCGGGTTCGGGGAACGAGCACCTGGTACGCCGACGCTCATCCACAAGGAGCAGAAGGTCACGTCCTGGCGGCGCTGCTCCAGCAATCTCTGATCGACCGACTCCACGAGGCCGGCTACGTGGACGCTGTGGACGCCGGCTTCCACGACGATTCCCGGCTGGGCAAGCCGTTCGGCCACCTGTTCCTGGTGGGGCCACAGACCCCCCGGGTGGCTCGCGTATCGGAGATGCCCGGTGTGGTCGGCGAGTCCCTCTACATGACCAACGATCGCGAGGCGAGCATGCTCCAGGACGACAATACGCTGGGGGCCATCGCCCAGGCCTACGCGGATGCGGCTATCGCGTTCTTAGGCGGGTAGGACAGCTCCGCTGCGCTATGGTTCGTCGTACTATAGTCCCGTAAGCGGAGAGGAGTACGATGCGAAACGGATATCGCATTTTTGACGCGGATACACATGTCCACCCGACGGCCGAAACGCTGACGCCTTACCTCAGCAACGAGTTGAAGGAGCGGATCCCAGACCTGGACCAGCACTTTTCACCCTTCCGCACCGGCTGGGCAGGGGAGAAGTTCGAGCCTCCCTACCGCCATCTATTCCGGTTCGGCGAAGGTCGAGGTGGCTGGGGCGGCGGCAAGCCTCGCGTACTGGGCGAAGCCGGACCTCGCGAAGGCGCTGAGCGCGAGTTCCAGCACTTTATGGGCAGCGTGTTCCCCACCGCGGGCGGCTCGGACTGGGACGCGGACGTGCGCGTGCGCGACATGGATACCGAAGGCGTTGACGTCCACATGATGGTTCCGGTGGGCGCGAACGGCCACGAGGACCCCTGGGTGGAGATGGAGTTCATCCGCGCCGCGAACCGGTACCTCAACGACTTTTGCAGCGAGTACCCGCACCGCTTGAAGTCCCTGCTCGCGGTCACTCCGCGTTCGATCCAGGGCTCGGTGGAGGAGATCAAGCGGTGGGGCAGCTCGTCGTGGGCAGTGGGTGTTCAGCCGCATCTGCCACTCGACTACCCGCTCGATCATCCGGACCTGGACCCCATCTGGCGCGCCGCGGATGAGGAGGGCCTCGCGGTGGCCCATCACAGCTTCGCCTGGGGCTATCCCGGTTTCCGTGACCTCTGGAACAATCCGTTCCTGGGCCGGCTGGCTTCGCATCCGTGGGCGGCCATGCGCGCCGTCGGCTCGTTTGTCGGGGCCGGCATCATGGACCGCTACCCCAATTTGCGGTTTTGTATCCTGGAGTCGGGCTTCGGCTGGCTACCGTTCTGGGGCCGGCGTATGGACGACCAGGCAGTCTACATGGGCTACGTGCCCGAAAACCTGGAGCACAAGCTCAGCGAATACCTGACCGGCGGCCGGTTCTTCGCCGCCATCGTGCTGCACGAAGGCCAGGAGATGGTGCGTATGGTCATGGATGACATGGGCGACCACGTCCTAATGTTCGGCTCGGATTATCCGCATGCAGAATCGCGGTTTCCCGGCTCCGCCGATACAGTGCTGGGGTGGGAAAGCATCAGCGCGGACCGCATGCGGAAGTTGATGTGGG
>DASXTD010000317.1:0-4377 GCA_036505655.1 Chloroflexota bacterium | reverse complement strand
GATGAGACTCAGTACATCGCGGCGCGAGTGGTCCGCGACTACGCTGCTCGGGGCGTCAATATCGTGCATGTGCGGCGGGAAGATCGAGTGGGCTACAAAGCTGGAGCCCTGGCCGCCGGCCTGGAAGCTGCTAGTGGTGAGCTCATTGCGATCTTTGACGCCGATTTCGTGCCGCCGCCAGACTTTCTCGAGTCCACCGTGCCCCACTTTGCCGACAGCAAAGTAGGGTTCGTGCAGGCCCGTTGGGGCCACCTCAACCAGTCCTACTCGCTCTTGACCCAGCTGCAGTCCGTCATCATCGATGCCCACTTCCTGGTCGACCAGGTCGCGCGAAACCGCGGCGGCTATTTCATGAACTTCAACGGAACGGCCGGCGTGTGGCGGCGCGCTGCGATCGAAGACGCTGGCGGCTGGGAACACGATACTCTCGCTGAAGATCTGGATCTGAGCTACCGCGCCCAACTGAAGGGCTGGGAGGCGGTGTATTTGCCAGACGTGGTGGCGGACGCAGAGCTCCCCGTTACCGTGGCTGCCTATCGCCGCCAACAGCGCCGCTGGGCAGCCGGCAGCTTCGCCTGTGCGCTCAAGCTCCTGCCTCGCATCATTCGGGCGCCGCTCCGCCCGGCCGTGAAGTTCGAGGCCATGCTCCATTTGCTTGGCTACGTGAGCCATGCCTCGCTGCTGCTCCTGTTCATCATCCAACCGCTGCTGGTCTATTACTCATATGCTCGCGGAGTCGTCCCCGCCTCACCGCTATCCATCTGGAGCTTGTTCGCGATTCCGGGCATCGCACCCTTGATTTACCTCGCCTATGCGCAGTGGCGCGCCACTGGCATGACCTTCCGTCGCCTTCCCTACGTTCTCCTGGCCAGCGTGTTGGGGGCCGGTGTCATGCTGACCGTGGTCGGAGCCATCGTGCAGGTGCTAGCTGCTCGTCACGTCGCCTTTGAGCGCACGCCGAAGTACGGCATCGCCAGCGCCTCGGACTCGTGGGATGGCAAGCGCTATGCGCTGAACGTCGATGCGCTCATGGCCCTCGAATTGCTCCTGGCGTGCTACAGTCTGGCGACAGTTATGTACGCGGCCAGCACCCGGAACTGGGGCATCCTGGCCTACACGGCTTACTTCCTGGTTGGTATCCTGGTCATGATCATCTTCAGCGTTGGTCAAGCCGCTTTCGCTCTGGTGCCCCGGTCGCTGGCTTCTGCTTCGGGCAGTCGCGAGCTTTAACCAGGCGCCCCGAGGCATGAGGCGATTCGCTGCGCCGCCATGTCTGGCACTATGCCGTCCGCTGGGACCAATCCGGCAACCTGAGTCGCGCGTAGTGCTATGACGGGAATGAACTCCGCGAGCGATGAGGCGGTGGTGGCACGCCTTCACCGGGGCGACCAGGCCGCACTCGAAGAGATCTATCAGCGGTATTCGCGGTCCGTTTATTCGCTGAGCTTCCGGATCTTGCGTGAGGCAGCCTTGTCGGAAGATGTGGTGCAGGAAGTGTTTCTGCGGCTCTGGCGTCAACCCACCGCCTACGACGCGGCGCGTGGCACCTTGAGCAGTTGGCTCATGAGCGTGGCTCATCACCGCTCCATCGACATGCTCCGCCGCCGAAAGACGAGGGCGGAGCAATCACTTCCCGAGGACTGGGCTTCCGAGCACATCGTCGAGAATGGCGCCCCGGATCCGGCCGACGTGGCCGGCCAACAGGACGAGGCTACAGCGATCAGGCGAGCCCTCACCCGAATTCCATTGGAGCAACGGAAAGCAATCGAAATGGCCTTTTTTCAAGGAAAGACCCATGCTGAAATCTCGGCTGAGCTCAACGAGCCGCTGGGCACCGCCAAGACCCGCATTAGGCTGGGGATGCGCAAGCTTCGCACGTTGTTGGAAGCCGAGGGCATCACTGTGAGGGTATCCCAGTGACCTGCGAGGAATTTGACGAAGTCCGCGACCTGTACGCCCTGGGCGCCTTGCTGCCGGATGAGGAAGAAGAAGCCGAGGAACACCTGGCCAACTGCGCTATCTGCCAGGAAAAGGCAGCGGAATCATGGAGAGTCGCCCAGCTCCTACGAGAAGCAATCCCCCAGGTCGAGCCATCGGCCGAGGTAAAGCGCAGCCTGCTGGCCCAAGTTAGCGCCTCCCGACCGGAACCTGAATCGATGTTAGTGCGCTTCGCGCGGGCCTGGCCGAGCCTGCGCTGGGCCACCGCCGCGGCTATGCCCTTGGTCCTGGCAGCGTGGCTGGGGGTGCAACTCAACGACACCCAGCACCAGCTCGCAGCCAACCAAAAGGAGCTGCAGTCCATCTGGGAAACGTCACAAGCGGCCACACAGGTCATGGCCCATGCCATAGCGGCAGGCGGGAAGATGGTCGCCTTGCAAGGCACCGAAATGGCTCCCATGGCTAGCGGGCGGCTCTACTACATGCCCGGCGATCCGCAAGCGGTGCTCGTGGTGAGTGGTTTGCCTACGCTTGCCGAGGGGCAGGTGTATCAGCTCTGGCTCCACAAAGGCGACCAGCAGCTAAACGGAGGAGCTCTTCAAATCGAGCCCGATGGTCGCGGCATGCTCGTGGTCAACAGCGGCGAGCCCCTGTACAGCTATCAGGACTGCATCATCACCAGCGAGCCGCGCGGGGGCAGCACCTCGCCTCTGGGCAAGCACTACCTGTGGGGCCGCGTCGCCTCGACCTAACTCTCCGGGGCTAGGCGGGCGTAACGCCCTCGGTAGAACAAGAGGGGCTCGACGTCCGCGGCGCCTAGCGCCACCGCTTCGCCGATGAAGATCGTATGGGTACCGAACTCGAACGACGCTGCCACCTGACACTCCAGGTACGCCAGCGCACCCTCTAGAATCGGAGCGCCAGAGACGCCCAGCACGTAGGAAACGCCTTCCAACATTGCCTCAGGTGTGTCCGGTCGCGCGCACGCCCGCGAGAGCGCCTCTTGGTCGGCAGCTAGCACATTGACGCAGAAGATGCCGCTCGCCGCCAGCAGCGGATGCGTGAGGGCGTCTCGATTCACACACACCAGCACAGAGAGCGGGTCCAGCGAGACCGACGCGACCGAATTCGCGGTCATCCCTCGGACCTGGCCATCATTCGCCGTTGTGATCAGCGTAACCCCGGTCGCAAAGCAGCCCATTACCCGCCGGAACTCATCTCGGCTCAGCGCTGCCCCGACGGATGTGTCCGCCATGTCGACCTCCGATGAATCTGGAATCGCAATTATTCCCTCCCCCTCGCACGGGCAGGGTTAGGGTGGGGGTGAATTCCCCGGCTGCCCTGCCAGTATGATGGCTCAGTCGGCGATGTCACAACCGCCATAATTCCAACCACGTTCGCGAGGAGGTTGAATATGGCGCGTGTCGCCCAGGTAATCGGTCAGGAGATTCTCGACTCCCGTGGTAACCCCACGCTGCTGGTCACCGCCACCCTGGACGATGGCACCAGCGCCCAGGCGGGTGTGCCATCCGGGGCCAGCACCGGCTCTCGCGAAGCCGTCGAGCTCCGTGATGGCGACAAGACGCGGTTTGGCGGCAAGGGCGTCTTGAAGGCGCTCGCCAACGTAAGCGGGGCGCTCGCTAGCGCCGTCGTTGGCCGCGATGCCGGCGATCAAGCGGGTCTGGACCGGGCCATGATCCAGGCCGATGGCACCCCCACCAAGGGTCGGCTGGGCGCGAATGCGATCCTGGGGGTGTCGCTAGCGGTTGCGCGCGCCGAGGCTTCCAGTCGCGGCCTACCGCTCTACCGCCACCTCGCCCAGATGGCCGGACGGGAGCCGAATCTGCTGCCGGTGCCCTTCCTGAACATCCTCAACGGCGGTCGGCACGCGGCCAACTCCACCGACGTTCAAGAGTTCATGGTGGTCCCTCTGGCGGCGCAAACCTTTGCCGAGGGACTCCGTTGGTCGGCCGACGTCTACCAGGCGCTGGGACGAGTCCTTCATGCGCGCGGCCTGGCCACCACCATCGGCGACGAAGGCGGCTACGCACCGCAGCTTCCCAGCAACGAGGCCGCCGTCGAAGTGATCCTGGAAGCGCTTCGCGAAGCTGGCTATGAGCCCGGACAGCAGGTATCGCTAGCGCTGGATCCCGCCGCTAGCGAGTTCTATGCAGAGGGCAAGTACCACCTGCACCGCGACAATCGCGTGCTCTCGAGCGGCGACATGGTTGACTTCTATGCAGGCTGGCTCGACCGCTTTCCCATCGTCAGCATCGAGGATGGTCTTGGCGAGCAGGACTGGGACGGCTGGGCTCAACTCGTACAGCGGCTGGGTGGGCGTCTGCAGCTGGTAGGCGACGACATCTTCGTCACGAACCCGCTGATCATCAAGCAGGGTATCGAGCGGCAGGTGGCGAATTCCGTCCTCATCAAGCTCAA
>DASXTD010000316.1:0-3159 GCA_036505655.1 Chloroflexota bacterium | reverse complement strand
GGTGCGCACGCTCTTGGTGTTCAAAAGCGTGCTGCCGCCATTGTTACCCGCCCAAGCCTGCCGCAACGTGACCATCTGGTTGATGTCGAGCTGGGCGCCCGCGGGGATCAGGTCGATGTCGCCGGAGAGCACGTTGGCGACCAACGCGTTGACGTCCCCGATGTAGCGAATGATCAGGCGGTCGACCTTCGGGCGGCCGAGGGCGTACTGGTCGAAGGCCACCGCCTCCATCTGACTCCCGAGCGTCCAGCTGGTGAGCTTGAAGGGGCCGAGGCCTATCCATCCCGTGTTCCAGAGCGCGCTGTTCTCGAAGCCCGCTTTGTCGCCGGTGTCGTATAGCGGCTTGAAAATGTGGCGGGGAATGGCGGGAACGCCATCGTGGCCGTTGACGTTGCCGTAGACGGACTGACCCTTCCAGACCACGAGCATCGTCTGGGGATCGAGCGCCCGTACCTCAGAAATCTTGTCAAGATCGCCGATCGTGGCGATGGCTAAGTCTTTGTCCTTCACGACCTGGAAACCGAACGCAAAGTCGTCCGCGGTGAGCGGCGTGCCATCGTGCCATTTTGCGTCAGGCCGAATCTTCCAGGTGACCTCCATACCGCCCCCGGGAAGAACCTTCCAGTCGCCGTCCTCAACCGTCGGCACCTTTTGGGCGAGCCGGGCTGTCACGTTTTTCTGGGGATCAAACACGGTCAGATTGCTGTGGAAGATGAAGTAGTGCTCCAGCGCGGCGCTGCCCGAGCCGCTGCTGCCCCACATGGCCGGCGAAGCCTGCTCGTTTGAGGTTTGCATCGCGATCCGCAGCGTTTTTGGAGCGCTGGCGGGACCCGCTCCGCCTTCGGAGGTACGCCCGCTGGGCGCGGGAGCGCAGCTCAGCGTGAGTGCAACCAGCACCGACACCCCGAACGTCCGCAACGATGGTTTTCCAAATCGCACGCGCTGCATGCTATGCCCTCCAAATGACTCAAGCCGCACGATAGGCCGCGCCGCAGCGCCCGTCAAGCTTCCCTATTATCATCCACGGCCATGCAGCTCATCGACGGAAAGCCGGTCTACTCCGCCACCGATCTGGTGGGCTATCTCGCGTGCGAAGCGCTAACGGCCCTAGACCGTGCGGTGCTCCACGGACTCGCGCCCAAGCCATTCCAGTACGACGCCGATCTGGAGGTCCTGGCGCGGCGAGGCGAGGAGCACGAGCGGCGCTACCTGGCCGCGCTGGAGCGCGAGGGGCGGCATGTCGTGAAGATCGACCCGGATGGGTATGCCGAAGATCACATCGGGCGCCTGCGCGCAGCCGCGGTCGCTACCCGAGAGGCCATGGCATCCGGGGCCGACGTGATCTACCAGGCCACCTTCTTCGCGGAGACCGATGAGAGCGCTAGCTCCACCTGGCGTGGCCATGCCGACTTCCTGCTGAAGACTTCTGGTCGTAGCAGCTTAGGAGACTGGCACTACGAGGTCGCCGACACCAAGCTGGCCCGCCACGTCAAGGCTGGCGCGTTGCTCCAAATCTGCAGCTACGTAGACCAGCTGCAGGCCATTCAAAACCGGATGCCCGACCGGATGCACGTCGTCCTCGGTGGCCAGGCCCAGCAGCAGGAGTCGTTTCCGGTCGCCGACTTTATGGCCTACTACCGCACGGCAAAGCGCCGCTTCGAGAGGACGGTCGACGATAGCGCGCTTCCGATTTACCCGTTGCCGCGAGCTCCGGAGCCCGTGGAGCATTGCGAGGTTTGTCGCTGGCGCCAGGCTTGCGACCGCCAGCGCCATTCCGAGGACCATCTGAGCCTGGTAGCGGGGATCGGCGGCTCCCAGCGACGCGCCCTGACGAACATTGGCATCACTACGCTCGCGCAGTTGGGACGCCTCGCGATGCCACCCGATCCGCCGATCCCGGGCACGAGCAAGGAGGCTCTCGGGCGCTCGCAAGCGCAGGCCAGCATCCAATTGCGGGGCCGCGAGCAAAACGCGATGCTCCACGAGCGCCTGGACCCAATCGAGGCCAACAAAGGCCTGGCGGGGCTGCCCGAGCCCTCGGCCGGCGATCTCTTCCTCGATCTAGAGGGCGACCCCTACGCGTTCGACACAGGCCTTGATTACCTGTTCGGCGTCCTCGAACCGGGCCTCCCCGACAAACAAGGCGACCCTGCCTATCATGCTTTGTGGTCTTGGAACACCGACGGGGAATTCACCCTCGCGGCGGAAAAGATCGCCTTCGAAAAAATCATCGACCTCATCATGGACCGGCTCGCCGTGGACCCCAATCTCCACGTCTACCATTTCGCCCCCTACGAGCCGACCGCGTTCAAGCGCCTCATGGGTCGCTATGCCACGCGCGAAGACGAGGTTGATCGCCTCCTCCGGGGTGGCATCCTGGTCGACCTGCACCGCGTCATGCGTCAGGGTGTGCGGGCGTCCGTCGAGAGCTACTCCATCAAGAAGCTGGAGCCCCTCTATGGCTTCAGGCGCGAGGTCGAGCTGAAAGATGCGACTTCCAGCATCGTCGAGTTCGAGAATTGGCTGCAGCTCGGGGAAGGCGATCGGCCGGCCGCGACCCACCTGACCAACATCGAGCTCTATAACCGGGACGACGTGGTCTCCACGTGGCAGCTGCGGGAATGGCTCGAGGCACGTCGAGCGGCGTGGATTGCCGAGGGCGTGGAGCTGCCGCGGCCACGGCCGGGAGAACCCGATCCCTCGCCCGAGCTTCGTGATCACCTGCAGCGTGTGGCCGCCGCGGTAGAGCGGCTGGAGGCTGGCATTCCCATCGATCCGAATGAGCGCACCTCGGCGGAGCACGCTCGCTGGCTGCTGGCGCAGTTGCTCGGCTGGCACCGACGCGAAGAGAAGTCCGCCTGGTGGCGGTACTTCTACCTGTGCGAGCAGCTGACCGACGAGGAGCGGGTCGACGAAAGGGAGCCCATCGGACTGCTCGATTTCATCGACGTCGTGGACGAGGTGAAGCAGTCGCTGGTTTACCGCTATCGCTTCCCCCGCCAGGAACACGCGATTGCCGTCGGGACTCAGGTTGATGATCCAGCCACGAAAAAGGGAGCGGGCACGGTGGTCGCCGTCGATGACGATGCCTGCACCATCGATTTGCGGCGCGGCAAGCGGAACGAAGCCCCGCATCCACGCTCACTGGTTCCCAACACT
>DASXTD010000315.1:0-13281 GCA_036505655.1 Chloroflexota bacterium | reverse complement strand
TTCTCCCTTTTCTTTTTATCGCCCTGACAATCCTCACCGCTTGCAGTCCGCGGACCGGCCCGGCCGCGGTGCCGAACTCGCTCAGCGGGCACCTTCTATTCACACAGCGCGAGAGTCTGTGGACATGGGCCCTGCCCAATGGCGAGCAGCAAGAGATCGTCCCTGCGCCAAAGATCGGCCAGCAAATCACTTCGGCGCGCTGGTCGCCGGACGGCACCCAGGTCACCTACGCCCTCTTCGACAGCTCCGATCCCCGCAACGCTGTGTCGCAGGTGTTCCTGGCTTCACCCAATGGCCAGGACGTGCGAGTCATCCTCCCTGCCGCCCAGCCGCTCGATTTTTACCAATCGCCCGCCTGGTCGCCGGATGGGAAATCGATCTATGCGATGCATTCAGGCGGCAGCGGCCAACAGCGGATCAACCGCATCGTGCAGATGTCTGTTGCCACGGGAGACATCGAGACAATAGCCGACGACATTGGCTTCTTCGACGTCTCGGGTGACGGCCGATGGCTCGCGATGGCGCGATCAGCCGCGGGTGGCCTGAGCCTCGACTTGCTCGACCTGCACACGCGCGAGTGGCACACCTTGCTCGCGACCGGTCAGTTCGACAACATTTCGGCCCCCCGTTTCGATCCCACGTCGACCAATCTGCTATTTGGCGGAACCGTTGGAGCACGCACGGCGTCCACGTCCGCGGAGTCCCCGCTCGCGCTAGGCACCACCGTGGCCGAAGCCCATGGTCTGCCCCAGGATCTCTATGTTATCCCGATTGCGGGTGGTCAACCCAAACAGGTAGCGGCTCTGCAGGCAGATGACCCGGCCCTATCGTGGTCGCCAGACGGCCAGAGCGTGGTCGTGCTCTGGATCGATTCGATTTCCGTGATCCTGGCCAGCGGCGGCCAGCCCACGCGCATCTTGACCCCGGGGAGTTACGGCTCCGTGGACTGGTCCCGCTAGGCCCTACGCTTTAGGACCAGGGGTCAGGTAGTTGTGGACCTCGAAGACATGCTGCTCGGGCGCGCCAGGGAAGCCGACTTCCTGGGTGATCGGACCGATCTTCTCTTGCCCGAACTTGTCGAATATTTCGCGACTCTCCCAGACGTCGGTGACCCGGATGCCATCGCTGGTTTTGGTCACCCAATGGGAGATGCCTCCCGGCGCGCCCGGACCGCCGGACCGGAATCCCATCTTTTGAATCACCTGGTCGTACTGAGCTAGGGTAGCGCCCTTGAAATCCAATACCACGGCGATTGCCATACTGGCCTCCTCAGAATCTTGCGGACGATCTGATTATAGGTGGTCGTTGATACTCCACTCGAAGAAGGTCAGGCCGTTTCGATCCCGATCGGAAACGCCAAAACGCGCGCGCTCGCCCCACCATTCGTCTCTGATATGGCCATGAGGATGAATCACGCCCTGCCGTTGCCTGCCGGCTAGAGCGCTTCGGGTGCGAAGCCGCGGCGCAGCGTGTTCTCAGTAACCGTGCGCGGCTCCATGAACTGGCGGAGATAGTCCGGACCGCCGGCCTTGGAGCCAATGCCAGACATCCGGAAGCCGCCAAAGGGCTGGCGGCCGACCACCGCGCCCGTAATCTTGCGATTGATGTACAGGTTGCCGACCCGGAACTCGCGCCGGGCCTGATCGATGTGAACGGGGTTCCGCGAGTAAAATCCTCCGGTGAGTGCGTACTCGACGTTCGTCGCGATCTCCAATGCCTCGTCGAAGTCGCGAGCGCGCATCACCGCCAGCACTGGCCCAAAAATCTCTTCCTGCGCAATGCGGGCGCTCGGCAGCACGTCAGCGAAGATGGTGGGTCCGACGAAGTAGCCATCCCCCAGGTGTGACACGTTTGTCTCCAACGCCGACCGAGCTTCGCTGCGCCCAGCCTCGATGTATGACCGTATCTTCGTCATCGCCGCCTCGTCGATCACCGGGCCGACCGTCACACCGGGGTCTTCCGGGGAACCGACCTTCAGGCTGCGGGCAGCTTCGACCAGCCGATCTAAGAACTCGTCGTAGATGGAGCCGACGACGATGGTCCGGGAGCAGGCGGAGCATTTCTGCCCCTGGTAACCAAAGGCGGAGGCCACCACGCCAGTAATCGCCTCGTCGAGGTCCGCGTCGTCATCGATGATGATGGCATTCTTTCCCCCCATCTCCGCGATGACGCGCTTGAGCTGGCGCTGCCCCGGTCGGAGCTGGGCCGCGGTGGTGAGGATCGAGTTCCCGACATCTTTGGAGCCGGTGAAAGCGATAATCGCCACGTCCGGGTGCTCGACCAGGTAGGCGCCGACCTCCGATCCGGGACCAGGCACGAAGTTCAAGACTCCCGGCGGAAGACCGACCTCGCGAAAGATCTCCATGAGCTGCGCCCCGATCACGGAAGACTGGCCAGACGGCTTCATGATCACGGTGTTTCCCACTACCAGGGCAGCGGTGCTCATGCCGGCGAGAATGGCCAGTGGAAAGTTCCAGGGAGCGATGACTACAGCGATTCCGCGTGGCTGGTAGAAGTAATCATTGCGTTCGCCTGGTTCATCCCCGAGTTGTATCGGCCGCCCCAGGGTCAGCATCTCGCGCGCGTAGTATTCGAGGTAGTCGATGGTCTCGGCCACGTCGGCATCAGCTTCGCGCCAGTTCTTGCCCACCTCGAGCACCTGCCACCCGGCGAGCTCGTAGCGTCGCTGACGCATCAGCTCCGCGGCCCGCAGCAAATAGCTCGCTCGCTGCTCGGCCGCCACGTCTCGCCAGGTCCGAAAGGCCCGACCGGCAGCGGCCAGCGCCGCGTCTGCGTCTGCTCGTCCCCCCTGGGCGATGTACCCAACTACCTGGGAGGGACGGGCCGGATTCACTGACGGCGCCTGTTTCGCGGTGGTGACCTCTTTGCCATCTATAAAGAGCGGATAAACCCGGCCTAGTCGGGATCGCACTTGATCCAGGCCACGACGAAAGGATTCTCGCTCTCCCTCCTGTGCGAAATCGGCGAGCGGGAGTGGCTGGTAGGGGGCAACGGTAAGCGTAGAAGCTGTCATGGCGTTTTCTCCATCCACGCGCTCAGCGACCATCGATGCCGTGCGCCCATCACCATGCTCTCTCGTAAGAGGAGGAAGGGATACGGTCAGGCTCGGCGGCCTCAAGAGGTCCGCTAATTTGACCGATTCGTGAGAGCTGGAGCGCAGGAATGATTCGTTCGAGGTATTTTCGAGCAAGCGGCGAACCAGGTACGCCATCCCAGGGATCAGCTCGCCGAACGGAACGTAGACCCGGGCGCGGCGGCCGAGATCGACCACGGCCGCTTTCAGCTCGTCGGCCATCCCGTATAGCATCTGGATCTCGAGTGCTTGATCGGGCAGTCCGAGCGCCTCAGCGGTCGCCATCCCCACTGCCAGGCTGCGCAAGTTGTGAGTGCCCAGCGCGAGCTGCACGTTGGGATAGGCGCTCAGTAGCTGATCAGTGATGCGCTCGTAGCTCGCGTCCGTCTCGTCTTTGCGGGTGAAAACGGGCGCCGGCCAGTGACGCAGCGCAGCCAACACCGTCTCCGCGTCCCAGTATGCGCCTCGCACCAGGCGGACAGTGATAGGCGCTGTCCGCCCCCGCCCCCATTCAATGAGGTCGGCGGCGTCGCGTTCAGAGTCGCGGAGGTACCCCTGCAGAGCAATCCCCAACCCCGACCAGTCCCGAAACTCACCTTCCAGCATGAGATCGCGGAATACCCGCAGCACCAGGTTCTTGTAGTCCGCCTGCTCCATGTCGAAATAGATGAACGCGTCCAGGGCCTGAGCTCTGCGCAAGATCGGTCGCACCCGATCCTCGAGCACCGCCACACCGCCTTCGAAGTCCAGCGGATCGATCTGAGAATAGAGTGAAGTGAGCTTGATCGCGAGGCTCACTCGCGGCCAAGCAGGGCTTGGACCCAATATGGGAACGGAGCTCGATGCTCCACTCGGACCAACTCCCCCCAGGGGCCTACTTCCGTCAAGGAGGGGGTCTGACGGCCAATGAGCTACTGGGCCAGCCAGTTGGTCGAGAATCGCCAGGTATTGGCGCTGATACCGCTCCGCCTCGGCCTCGCTCACCGTCGTCTCGCCCAACAGATGGAGAGTGAAGGCATGATGGCGGTCCCAAAGTGAGCGCAGCTCGGGCAGCACATCCTCGACCGTCACTCCGCCAATGAAGCGGCCCGCCATACGGCGCGCCATAGACCGTACTACAGCGGCTACGAGGTGCGTTCCGCCCGGACCGGCAGCCCCGATGCGCAGGCCCGGCCCCGCCAGCCTCCCCACCGGTCCGCCGATGTCCCCAAAATATGCCCTCATGTGTGAGACGAGCTGGGTGTCGTCTGTGAGCGACGGCAGCACGTCGATGAAGCGGAAGACCTGAGTCTTGAGGGTGTCGTCATGGAAGGACCAGTCGAGCAGCCGCTCCTCCCACCAGTGGCGACCGGTCGGGCGCTGAGAGCGAGCGGCGGTCCAGAGCGCCTCACCGATGGCTTGGACTCGATTCTCGACCTGCACGTGGCCTTCAAGCAGCAAAGAGCGACTCCGGTTAGCCAGATGCTTTCTTCACTAAGACTTTACTCCTGACCTTCTGCCGAGCAGCGCAAGGACCCCGACTTCTCGGGGCCCTTTGCCAGGCTGGCCCAGCGATCAGCTGACGATGATTGGGAGAACCATCCCCGCCTCATAGTGGCCAGCCACGTGGCAAGCGATCTCATAGTTGCCGGCCTTCGGGAAGGTGAAGTCCTTGGTGAAAGTGTCGCCGGGCTGGAAATCGTCGTCTTCGACCATGACCAAGGCGTCGTCCTCTGCGCCGCCGCGGGGTGCGATCACCCAGTCGTGCGTGGTGGTGCCGAGATTCGAGGCGATGAAATGGTAGGTTCGCCCGGCGACAAATGTGGTTTGCGAGGCATCGTAGCGAAATTCGTTGGCGGTCACCTTGACGTCTGTAGGAGCTCCGCTCGGGCTAAGTGCCGAGCTGCAGCCCGTCACCAAGAACAAGCCCACCAGTCCGATTCCTGCCAAGGTTTGCAATCGTTTCATTTTCGAGAACCCACCTTCCTGTTGTTTGCGCTACCTGGCTTGTTCAATTTGGGGTGGGGGGCATCCGGGACCGCCCTCAGGCGGCCCCTCGCCAACGGCTCTCCGTCTGTCCTCCCAGTCCCCTCCTCTGGGACATCCGGCATGCCCAGTCGAGCGAGCAAATGAATGGGCGCCGGCGCTGTTCTATGCGGCAACAACACAATGGCTGCCCCGCGCTCTTTCTCGCCCACAGATGCCTCCTCTCTCCGACGTTTCGTACACGCCTGACTTCTCACGCCGCTCGTTCGAGCTCCTCAATCTTTGGCGTCGAGCGGACGCGTCGAGCTGATGCTTCGCTATGCGACTCCGTTGGGTTCATTCGGTGGAGACTGGCTTGACCAGGGTGGACCTTCTTGTACTGTCGGCCGCACGCCAGGCACGCCACCCAATCTGGCTCCTCGAAGCTATCGTAGAGTGCACCGCCACAGCCTGGGCACGCATGCAAATACCAACTCATCGGATGCTCCTTTCCTTGCCCGATCAGATCTCCGGAGGTTTGTCCTCCGTCCGGTTGGAAACTGTAAGCCTCGTCAGCTCCGTCTCCCACAGCCCGAAGGGTGGTATCAGGCGAGCCAGCGAGTAGTTCGTAGCGCACGGCTGGGTGGGGACGATCCCGCAATAGATAGCCCTGTGGCCTGTCCGATCGGGTGGGATAGGCGGGAATCGCCCGCCAGACTTCTCAGTGCGAGAAGGTTCCCAGACCCCTCCAGATTCGGGGAGGGGGCCCAGGCTCAATTGCTACTGGCTCGCCAGGCGGCCCCTGGGCCGGAAACGGCGGTCCATTCCTCGATTTGCTCGAGCCGAGCCAGGAGATCGTGGCCAAGTCGAGCGGTATCGCCCTCATGGCCCTTAAGCACCTTGCGCAGTGCCATCTTGGTCAGCTCCAGCTCCTCTGCCGTCATGGACAGAGGAATCACGGGGCCGGCTGTGGTCAGCTCGGGTGCGGGTTCTGTCGCCTCTGGCTCCAGTTGGACGGCGGCTGGATGCACCATAAGCAGTGGGAGGCGCGCTGTTCTGAGCAACGCGTCGGCCACGCTGCCCATTACCGCGCGGTTAACCCCGCCGCGGCCGTGCGTCGCCATGACGATTCCTGCCGCATGATGCTCGCGAGCGGCGGCGCGGATCACGGAGGGCGCGTTCCCCTCCCCGAGGTGTAGGCGAACGTCTACGCCAGCATCGATTAGAGGCTGAGCTACGCCGGCCAGGTAGGCTCGCGATCGGCGCTTGACTGCCTTATCAATCTCGCCGCTGTAGGGACCCCAACCATTTTCTGCACTCAGCCAGACGATCGGCTCGAGGGCTTGGACCAACACGATTCCGGCGCCCAGAGCCTCAGCCAGATCGCGGGCCGGCCCTATCGCCTGCTCGGCCAGAGCCGATCCGTCGAGGGGCAGGATCAACCGAAAGCTGCTGTCGTTGATCCAGTGAGTCTCGGCATCGCGAGGAACTAGCAAGACCGGAGTGGGGGTCTGACGCATGAGGCGATCGGCCACACTTCCCCACACCACCCTGGCCAGGCCGCCCCGCCCATGCGTCGACATGACGATAATGTCGGCGTCTTTGGCTGCGGCGGCTTTTCGTATCGCGTCCGCCGCTTCATCGCTCCACACGAGCGATTCGGCGGCCAGCCCGTCTGCACGCGCCCGGTCCACGAAGCTGGTCAGGTAATCCTGGGCCCGATGGGTGAGCACGCGGTTGTAATCAAGGGCGTCTGGTGAGAGGCCTTGCTCCATGGGCACCGCACGCATCAACACCATACGGGCGCCCGCTAGCCGGCTCAAAACTTCGGCGTAATGCAGGGCTCGCTCAGAGAGCGCCGAGCCATCAAGCGGTACCAGGATTGTCTCGAACATCGCCGCCTCCTTCCCGTCACCGGCGCCTGTTACAGGAGGGATCCTCCCCACTCCCCATTGAAGAGGGAGGGGGGAGGTAAGTGTGATCCGTGTTGGGTCAGGCGGCTTTTCGCTGCTCTCGCTTCCGCCCGCTTATCAGCGCGCCAGCCTGCCAGGGAGTTCCGATCCAGTGCAGCAGCCAGCGGTCGAGCCCGATCCAGCCGGCGCTCTTCCAGGCAAGGACCAACCCGGTCGCGACGGCGAACAGCAGGCCGTTCGTGGAGGCACTGCCTGCCATAATGAAGTTCCAGTTCATGAACGATCCGCTAAAGGCGGCGATGCCGGTGAAGGCGCCCAGGATGAGGGCGATGCCGACCGCTACTTCACCTACAGCCACGATCGGGGCGAACCATGTATAGGCCTGCGCATCGATCAGGGACTGGATGAAGCTCCGATACCAGTCGACTGCAATCACGGGCTTCGGGTCCACAACGATGGCCCGTTGCCAAAAGCCCAATAGGGCAGACCCGCCGTCCATCCAACCGGTGCCGGTCATCTTGCCCCAGCCCGCCTCCAGCCAGGTCCAGCCCAACCAAAGACGAAATGGGAGCCAAACCCAAGCAAGGCGCGTGTCTGAGAGGAGCGCCGCCGCCCATGGCGGGTCGCGGAATCTGCCCGTCTGCTGGGTAACTTCCATCATGATGAACCTTCCTTTCTTCGTCCCTCGGCCGAGGAACACTGACCGCGTGCTCAACAATTGGTTCATCCACACGGTAAGGTCGCTAGGTGACCCGGACCATGGGTGAAGGGGCGGTTTTGGTGAATCGGCGGGTGGGCTGCAGCGCCACCCAGGCGGGTGGGCCAGCCTCGCGCTTAGCGTGGTTGAAGCGGCAGATCCACCGTAAACGTCGAACCGGCGCCTTCCGTCGACGACACTGAGATCGTGCCGCCGTGCAGCTCGACGATGCGCCGCGCACCAGCCAGCCCGATGCCGGTGCCGGGAACAGAACCAACGTTTCGGGCTCGGTGATACCAGTCGAAGACGGAAGCGAGATCGGCCGACGGGATGCCCACACCTTCATCGCGCACCATCACTGAGGCCTGGGGGGGATCGGCCGTCTGGCGGCTCGCGACACTAACCCAGACGCGGCTGCCAGGCGCGCTGTACTTGGTGGCATTGGACAAAAGATTCGCCACCACCCGCCGCAAACGGGCACGGTCCCAGCGGCCCCTAATCTCCGGCGCAGAAGTCTCCACGACGATCTGGTGTTGGGTGGCCCGGCTTTGTCGCTCCGCTACGACTTCCTGGACCAAGCCCACCAACTCAACCGAATCCCGCTCCAGCTCAATGGTTTCACCCATCCCTAGCCGAGCAACGTCGAGCAGCTCGCCGATCATGGCGAGACATTCTTGAGCAGCGGCGGCGATCTTCTCCGCCCATTCGATCCGATTCGGGGACGGACTGTGTTGGCCGTCTGGTTCTCGGAGCAACCGAGCAAACAGACCAACCGTAGCCAGCGGGGTACGCAAGTCATGAGAGACCGTGCCCAGGACCTGGTCGCGGATGCGCAACGCCATCTCCGCTTCCATGCGTGCGCTGCGTTCCCGCTCCAGCAGGTGGGTCCGTTCGGATTCCAGATCCTTCCGCTCGATGGCATACTCCAGGGCTCGGCGCAGCAGCTCGGCGTCGACGTGACCCTTGAGCAAGTAATCCTGAGCCCCCTCGTGAACGGCGTGCCGCGCAATCTCAAAGTCGTCCCGGCCGCTCAACACGACGATGGGAACATTCGGCGCCGACTCCGCTACTCGCAAGACGCATTGGAGCCCCTCGGCATCCGGCAGGGATAGATCGAGGAGGACTGCATCGAAACGCTCCTGCTCTAATCGTTGCAGGCCGGTGCTGAGCCGATCGGCGGCTTCCGTCTGAACAGAGCGCGAGGAGTGGCCTCGGGCCGCGTTGGATTCCTCGAGCATGGCCTGGATCAGCCGCACATCGCCAGGATTGTCCTCGATCAGTAAGACTCGCAGAGGCAAGTCCGCCACTAGCTCTCCGGTAGCCTCACGATAGTGAACCAGAAATCTTCGATGGACTTGACGACTTCGACGAAGGTGGTGAAGTCCACCGGCTTCGTCACATAGCAGTTGGCCGACAGGTTGTAGCTGGCGATGATGTCCTGCTCGGCGCTGGAGGTAGTCAGTACTACAACCGGAATCCGCCGGAGAACGTCATCGGCTTTGATCTCAGCCAGGACCTCGCGCCCGTCTTTGCGGGGCAAATTCAAGTCCAGCAGGATCAAGTCGGGCCGTGGAGAGCCAGTGTACTTCCCTTCCCGTCGCAAATAGGCCATGGCCTCGACACCGTCAGCCACAACGTTGAGATGGTTGCGAATTTTTCCCTCTTTGAGACCCTCAGTGGTGAGGCGGACGTCGCCGGGGTTGTCCTCAACCAACAGAATCTCCACCGGGCGCGACGATGAGTTGGAATCCCCAACCATAGGGCGAGCTCCCCTTCTGTCGGTCCCAAGTGTAGACGGATTGACGCCTGCGTGGAGCCACCCGTTCGGGTAGCGTGAACGACCATTGAACCACACGGACGGACGTGGTTGCGTGCGCAAGCAGGCAGTTAGTGTCTACTAGCCCCGTTTCGATCAGCGTAGGTGGGCTTGAGGAGGCAGAAAAGGTTGCTGCACAAGGAAGGCTTGGCGCATCTAGGTCCGTCGACACCCAGCAAGGCCCATGAGCACGCGCGCGCCGGGGTGGGAGCGGGCACGAGCAAGCTTCCCCAACCGGTGGCTCCCGAACAGCTGGCTTGGCGCTGCGATCCCACTAGTCTCAACTTCGAGTGCACCGATGAGGTGCCCCCACTGGAAGGGCTAGTGGGGCAGGACCGGGCTCTGGAAGCCTTGGAGCTCGGCCTCGAACTGGGCGGGCCAGGCTATAACGTCTACGTGGTGGGTCCATCCGGCTCGGGCCGCATGACAACGGTCCGGCAGGAAGTAGCCCAAGCGGCGGCGCAACGACTCACCCCCGGCGATTGGTGCTACATCTACAATTTTAGGGTGCCGTATCAGCCGTTGGCGGCGCAGCTGCCGTCTGGCCAGGGGCCTCAGTTCGCCCGCGACGTCCGCGATCTCGTCCAGAGCTTCCAGCGCGACATGCCCAAGGTCTTCGAAAGTGATCCCTACCAACGGCGCCGCTCGGTGATCATTCAGGCCACGACCGCTCGTCACGACGCGTTGCTGGCACAACTAGCTGCTTTTGCGAACGGGCTAGGGTTCACCCTCCAGACGGCTCCCGGCCAGCTGATGGGCATCCCCCTGAAGGAATCGGGGGAGCCCATGACTCCCGAAGAGTTCGAGCACCTCACCCCCGAACTCAAGGCCGACTTCCAGCAGCGCAATCGTCAGCTCCAACAAGAGGTAGAGAAGACCTTCACCGCGTTGCACCAGTTGGATAGAGATACCCAGCAACAGATCGAGGCGCTCAACCGCGAGTTCGCTGAGGCCGAAGTCGGGCATCGCTTCGGAGCCTTGCGGATCAAGTACACCGAAAACCGCGTCATCCAGGAATATCTGGAGGCAGTGCGCTCGCACCTCATCGAGCATTTGGAGGTGCTACGGGAGCAACCCGAAAACGAGCGCCCGGGTGAGGAAGCCGGCTCCATGGATCCTCACTACGCGGTCAACGTCCTGGTCGGATCGAGTCCGGACAGCGGAGCCCCGGTCGTTTTCGAGCCCAACCCGACCTACTACAACCTACTGGGCCGGGTCGATTACCGATTCGGGGCCGGCAGCATGTCCACGGACCTCACCCTAATCAAGCCGGGCGCTCTGCATCGAGCCAACAGAGGTTATCTGATCGTGCAGGCGCGCGATCTTCTCCTGAGTCCCTTCTCCTGGGAGGCGCTCAAGCGCGCGCTGCGGGATGCTGAGGTGCGGGTCGAAAACCTGGGCGATCAGCTGAGCGCGTTTCCCACTACGACGTTGCGCCCCGAGCCCATCCCTCTAGCGGTGAAAGTGGTTCTGATTGGCGACCTGCGAACTTACATGATCCTCTTCCAGCTGGATGAGGACTTCGCAGGGCTGTTCAAAGTGAAGGCCCAGTTCACCCCCTTGATGGACCGCACGCCGGATTCGATTGGATCGATCTGCCGCTTCGTGAGCAGCCAGGTGAAAGAACAGGGGCTGCCGCCGTTCTCTCGGGAGGCAGTTGCACGAGTCGTCGAATATGCGAGCCGGCTGGCGGAGGACCAGGACCGGCTGGCCACGCGCTTCGATGCCCTGGGCGAGGTGGTGGCCGAAGCCGCATTCCGGGCCCGACGCGAGTCTGTCGAGCGGGTAACCGCGACGCACGTCGAAGAAGCATTGGCGGCTCAGGAGCGTCGGCTGAGCCTCTCCGAAGATGAGCTGAGACGTCTGGTTGTTGAGGGCACGTACAAGATCGATACCACCGGCGAGGAAATCGGCCAGATCAATGGGCTATCGATCATCGATATGGGTGACTACGCCTTCGGCCATCCCTCGCGCATTACGGCCAGCGTGGGAACTGGATCGGAAGGCGTCGTCAACATCGAGCGAGAAGCGCATCTGTCGGGCCCCACACACAGCAAGGGCATCCTGATCCTGGGCGGCTATCTGCGTGACAAGTATGCGGGGACTGCGCCGCTGGCGCTGTCAGCCAGTCTCGCTTTCGAGCAGACCTATTCGATGATCGACGGCGACAGCGCGTCGGCCGCCGAGTTGTACACCCTGCTTTCGGCGTTGTCGGGCCTGCCCATTCACCAAGGCATTGCCGTAACTGGTTCTATCAACCAGCGCGGCGAGATCCAGGCCATCGGCGGGGTGACGCGCAAAATCGAAGGCTATTTCGCCGTGTGCAAGGAGCAGGGGCTGACCGGGAAACAAGGCGTGATGATTCCGGCCAGCAATGTACGCCACCTTTCGCTCAAGCAGGAGGTCGTCGACGCCGTGGCGGCCGGTCGATTCCACATCTGGGCCGCCGCCACTATCGACGGGGGCATTGAGCTGCTCACCGGAGTGGCGGCCGGTGAGCGGGGCGCAGATGGCTTGTATCCCGAAGGCAGCGTCCACGCTCTGGTACAAAAGCGCCTCGGACAGATGGCCTCTGCTCTCCGTCGAGCCGGGCGCGCGACCAGCCCCCTCCAACCGGCAGCGACCGCAAACGGCGCCACCAGGCATGCCATCTAGGGAAGCATAGCCAGGACAATTGCAGGCTGCGACAGCTCCCATTTCTCGACGTTCCAGCCGATGGCGCCATCGGGCGACGGCTCGACGCCTCGCAGTGTCGCAACGTGGGCAATCACGTCCAGGCTGTAGTAGAGGGGCATAACCGGGAGTTCATCGCTGATGACTTTGGCCAGCTTCACCATGAGATCGGCGCGCTGCGATTGGTCGAGGCTGCCCGCTAGCTGCTGGGCTAGGCGGTCGTAGTCCGAGTTGGACCAGCCGCCGAAGTTGGTGCCATTCCACCGGTTCTCCGGCGTCGCCATCTTCCCGGTTGTGTACTCCAGGAGCCAATCTTCCGGCTGTCCCGTTGTGCTCCAGTTCATCAAGGCGGGGAAAGAGGCGCGGGTCTCCATCTCAAAAGGGCGACGCAATAGGAAGGGGTGGGCATCGACGCCGACACGACGGAGCGCGTCGGAGAGCACTCCGACCTGAACGCCGCTATCTCCGCCCTCGGTGGCCCGCCATTCCGGGCTGAAGCCTCCCTCGCCGGGCCTTGCATAAAAGCCATCGGCCCCTTTCGCAAATCCGGCGGCTTCCATGGCCGCTCGAGACTGCTTGGGATCGTACGGGTACTTGGTGGCGGCCTGGTCCATAGCAGTGAACCAGGGCGTTCGCTTGGGCGCGAATACGTCCGCGCCGGTTCCTTGACCCTCGTACAGGGCATCGGCGAGCGCCTGCTTATCGATGGCGTGGGCGACCGCTTTGTGGACGTTCGGGTCGAGGATGGAGCGTGGATTGGCCGCTTCGGGCCGCATCTGGAAGCGGGAGAACCGCACCTGGGCCGGCGTGAAGAACACCGTGCCGCCGCTGGTGGCGTCCCACTGCCGCTTGAGAATGATGCCGGTCTCGAAGCGGATGGTAATGTCGGCGACCAAGTGCGCCGCTTCGGCCAGGAGGGTCGCCGCGACTGCGTTAGGGTCCTGCATGAAGATCAAGCGCAGACGCTCGATCTTGGGCCGCCCGAACAGGAAGCGATCGAACGCGGCGCCCTCCACGAAAGTGCCCGGCTCCCACTGATCCACCCGATACGCGCCCAATCCAACGTAGGATCGGGTCCAACAGGGCAAGTTGTCCCAGTCTTCGGGGCTGACCTGCTGATACTGGGCCTCCAGGGAATGGCGGG
>DASXTD010000314.1:0-2510 GCA_036505655.1 Chloroflexota bacterium | reverse complement strand
AGATGGGCGTCCGCCGGCGCGTGGTCGAGCAGGATCACGTCCTTGGCGGCCTTGGCGTAGGCATCGCCCAGGTGGGCCTCGACCCTGGTCTCCCAATACGAGTGCCCCACAGCCGCTGTGCTGCTGGTGAGCATCAGCTGGCGGGGAACGAAGTAGTTGTGTGCGATGGTATCGGCTGCCAGGTGGCTGAGATACCCGAGACCAAAAGCACGAAGAGCGTCGCTGGCTGCGAGATCATGGATCTCCTGTCCCACGTGCCAGTAGTGGCAGTGACGTCCCAGCGGGGCGTAGTGCTTCGCGATTGACGAGTCGGCCGCGATGTTCCCGTAGAGGAAGTCGAAGGGAAATGCGCGCAGGAGATCCGCGACTGCCACCGGGAGGTAGGGCAGATTGGCGAGAACCGATTCGCCCAGATAGATGTGAGTTCCCGGTGTCCAGGCGTGCGCCTGATGGGGGGCCAGCAGAAACAGAAGCCCCACGCCCAGGATTGCGAGCGAGAGGCGCGGAAGGGTCATCAGCGGCTCGGGACCAGCAGGCGTCGCACTCGGCCGAGCATGCCGTTGCCGCGGCGCACAGATCGAAGTGCGGTGGCCACGTCCAGTGCCGCACCCTCGACCTCGTCGTGCACCACGTCGTACAGTGTCTCCAGCTCCTGGAGCTTGATCTCGATCCGGTCGACCGCCCGGACCGTCTTCCGCCGCAGGCGGCGTGCGGTCTGCGCGAACGCCCCGGCCTCGTGCCGCACCAGCACCATGACGTCTTGACCCTGTTCAGTTAGACGACGGACGGCCTTGAGAGTCCGGGCGATGTCGTCCTGAAGTCCATCGACCAGGGTGCCCACCTTGCGCATCTGCCCCGCCAGCTTGAAGGCGGCGACTGCGACGGCGACCGCCAATCCGAGAAAGGAGAGCGCTAAAACCGCCAGCGATATCGCTACGGTCGGTCCTACCCAGGCCGGGGTCGCGCCGACTTGCAAGAGTGCCAGTGTCATCATACGCCAATCACCTCCGGGGAAGCTCACCGACTGCTGGAAACGCCGGGGCCTAGGGTCGGCCGTCCGCCCACCTCGCTAATACAAAGCGGTCTCGGCAGCACCGCAACCCCCTCGTTCCGCTTGACGCGATTCACTGGCGGGGTCAGCTTTGGCCATGCCTCCTCGTTTTCTCGTGCACGGCGGCCGTCCGTTGAAGGGAACGGTGCGTCCGGCGGGCAACAAGAACGCCGCACTACCGATCTTGGCGGCCACCGTTCTGGCCGACGGCCCCGTCGATCTCGAGAACATCCCCCGTATTCGTGACGTCGAAACCATGCTAGCGCTGCTGGTGGATCTCGGCGCGACGGCGGAGTGGACCGGTGGCAATGCCGTGCGGCTCGATACCCGGAGCCTCAAACCCAAGCCGCTCGATCCGGCCCTCTGCGCCAAGATCCGCGCGTCGATTCTGCTGGCGGGACCGTTGCTGGCACGGTTCGGCAGCGTGACTTTGCCGCCGCCCGGAGGAGACGTCATCGGCCGCCGCCGGGTCGACACCCATTTCCTGGCGCTCGAGCATCTCGGTGCGTCGGTCATGGTGGGCGACCGCTACGAGCTCGAAGCTAAGGACCTGCGCGGCGATGACATTTTCCTTGACGAGCCGAGTGTCACGGGGACCGAGAACGCGCTGATGGCCGCGGTAATGGCTAAAGGGCGTACGGTGCTCCGGAATGCGGCCTGCGAGCCGCACGTACAAGACCTTGCCCGGGCGCTCGTAGCCATGGGAGCCGAGATCAGCGGGATCGGCTCCAACGTCTACACGATCGAAGGCGGGCGCCCGCTAGTGGGCACGTCGTACACGATCGGTCCAGATCACATCGAGATCGGCAGCTTCATTGGTCTTGCCGCCGTCACCAACGGCGAGGTCACCATCGAGCCGGTCCGGTCAGATGATTTGCGCAGTACCATTCTCGGGTTCGAGCGGCTGGGTATTCGCCCCCGGATTGAGGGAAGCCGACTCAGCGTGAGCCCGGGGCAGGAACGACGCATCCGTCCCGATCTGGGAGGCCACGTCCCCAAGCTGGAGGACGGTCCCTGGCCCGCGTTCCCGGCCGATGTGATGTCGACGACTATCGTCACCGCCACCCAGTGTTCCGGTATGCTCCTGGTCTTTGAGAAGATGTTCGAGTCGCGGCTCTTCTTTGTGGACAAGCTCATCGGGATGGGGGCCCGCATCGTTCTCTGCGATCCCCACCGCGCCGTCATCTCGGGACCATCCCCCCTCAAAGGCGGCACCGTTGAGTCTCCGGACATTCGTGCCGGCATGGCGATGCTTCTGGCCGCGTTAGCCGCGGAGGGTCCCAGCACGATCCATAACGTCGGCCAGATCGAGCGTGGCTACGAGCGCATCGACGAGCGACTCCGCGCCCTGGGAGCCGAGATCGAGCGGGTGGATGGGTAAAGGTGGGGAAGCGGGGAAGCGGGTAAACGGGGAAGCAGGGGGCTTAGGTAGGGGCGCACGGCTCTTCGACAAGCTCAG
>DASXTD010000313.1:0-2382 GCA_036505655.1 Chloroflexota bacterium | reverse complement strand
CCAGACAGATGAGGCAGATGCGAAAATGCAGCTCCTCAGGTAGCTGGAACTCGCCGCAGTTCGAGCAGCGCTGCAGGCCCGGCTTCCTCCGCCGCTTCTTCCGGGCCATGACTCACTCCCGCCGCTCCGGCTTCGAGCGTTCCCATTCTATCACCTGGAGTGATGCGTCTTGCCGATAAGTTGATCCGCTTTTGAGCGCGAGCTCAGCTTTGGTTAACTCGCGTCCCAGATAAGCCGCGTGTTCGAGACTCGAGATGATCTGCCACTCGATCAACGCAGCGCACAAGCTTTCGGCGTCGGGGCCGACGAATCGGTGCCGCGGCTGATCGTCATTGCCGTAGTGCTCGATGAGCAGCCGTTGCTGGGCGGCATCCACAAAGATCAGCAAATACCCGTTGGGATCGCGCTCGGCCAGTCGATGTGGGCGTGGCGCGACCGCAATGGGCTCCGCCTCGAGGGCCGGGAGTGATCGGTTGACCGGCTCGAGGTGCTGGGCCAAGCAGTCATCCACCGCCGCGGCGATCGTTTCCATATCTTCGGTGCCAGCCAGATCGCGCAGCCCCACTTGGTTGCGAGCCGCCTCGACCTGCGGCGGGCTCAAGCTAGGCAAACGAGCCCGTTTGCTCCGAGCCTGAGGGATGCTGCCATCCGCTGCGACCCCGTGCGCGAACAACGATTGCAAAGCCTGGGCTTGGTAGCGGCCGCGTTGCTCCTGTCCGCACAGAACGAGCCAGCGGATAGTGGGCCGGGCTAGCAGGGTGCTGAGCATACGCTCGATGCCCAGATTCTCGGTTTCGAGCGGTCCGATGATGGCGACGCGATTCGCCATCTCCGATGCGGCCAGGTTCCGCAGCAGCTCGTGGCTGGAAAGCGTGCAAATTGCCACCGAGCTGTCAGGGTTGCCCTCAAAAAAGAACGGAGAGGATGTGACCACCGGTTTCCCCCCGTCCCTACCCTCCCCCGTCCGAGGGGGATGGAACCAACAAAATTAGCTGATCCCCTCCCCACTTGCGGGGGAGGGTTAGGGTGGGGGGTATGGGCCTACAGCCCAACCTGGTTACTTCCGCAGGTTCTCGTTGAAGAACGCCAGCATCTTCTCCCACGCCTCACCCGCGGACGCCTCGTGGTAGTTGGTCTTGCGCTCGTTGAAGAAGGCGTGCGGGGCACCAGGAAAGACCTTGTGGTCCCATTTCTTGCCGTTCTTCTTCATCGCTTCTTCCATCGCTGGTATCCCGGCGTTGACGCGCGCGTCCTCCCCGCCATAGAAGGCCAGCACTGGGGCGTGCACGTTGGCGACGCTTTCAATCGGCTCCGGATTCCGACCGTAAAACGGGACCGCGGCGCCTAACTCGGGAATGTTCACGGCGGTGTCGTACGTGATGCCGCCGCCCCAGCAGAAGCCAGTGATTCCGATGCCGTTCGCACGTACATAGGGCTGAGATCGAAGCCAATCGAAAAGCGACCGCACGTCGCCCTGGACCTGGGCCGGGGGGTTCTCCTGGGGCCCGCCGCCGCGCTGATAGTATTCGGCGGCCACCGCCACGAATCCCTGGCGGGCGAGTCGCTGAACGAGATCCTGGTAATGCGGGCCAGCGGTGTCGTCGTTCGCATCGATCCCCTTGTTTTCATGAACGACGATGACGGCCGGATGGGGGCCGTCCGACTTGGGTCGGGCGAAATGCGCGTCCATTTCGATGCCCTTCCCGGGTACCTTGGTCTTCTCGTAGGTGATCTGGTCCTGGGTAAACGTGTCAGCGGGTGCTGCCATAGAAGGCCCCTTTCTACGCTTTAGGTTGGCAACTCGGACGAGATTCTGGGGAAACTACACGACCGAATCAATCAGCCGCTAGTGCTCTGGGTTTCGCGTGATTCGGTCTTATACCGTGGACTGTAGTCTTCGGGCACGGCCTCTGCCGAATGGGCGTCGCGGCGGTACTGCATGAGGTACAGGTCGCGGTACATGCCCTCTTCGGAAAGCAGCTCGCGATGGTTGCCGCGCTGGACGATCTCGCCGTGGTCCACCACGAAGATCATGTCGGCGCTGCGGATCGTCGAGAGGCGGTGGGCGATCACGACGGACGTACGCCCTTTGAGGATACGGCCCAGAGCGGTCTGGATAAGCGCCTCAGTTCGGGTGTCGACGCTGGAGGTCGCCTCGTCCAGGATGAGAATACGCGGATCGGCGAGCACCACTCGAGCGAGCGCAATAAGCTGTCGCTGGCCCTGGGAAAAGTTCTGGCCGCGCTCGAAGACCGGCGTATCATAGCCTTCCGGCAGCCGCGAAATGAAGAGGTCGGCGTTGGCCAGCTTGGCTGCCTCCACTACTTCCGCGTCGGTGGCATCCGGTCGGCCGAAGCGAATGTTGTCGGCTAGCGTGCCGGA
>DASXTD010000312.1:0-6331 GCA_036505655.1 Chloroflexota bacterium | reverse complement strand
GAAGGTTACAGCCAGGATGCTCCAGGGAGCTACGCCCCGGTCCAGGATCAGATGGGCGATGCGGTGGACGATGACGCGCGTTTTGCCGGATCCGGGACCGGCGATGATAAGGAGCGGGCCATCGGTGGTGAGCACGGCTTCGCGCTGGGCTGGGTTCAGGGAATCGAGATAAATGACAGGCCTCCTCGCCGTAAATGATTATATTGGCGGGTAGGTGCAGTAATTGGGGTTAACGGCGTGACAGATGGGCCAGCGAGAACGAGCGAAGCGGTATCGGGTGGCAACCCTGTGGGGGCGCTACCAGAGAGGGCCGTCAGAAGTGTCCTGGTGAATGTGGGTGATCCGTCGCCGTGCGCTACGCTCCTCGACTGGCAGATGCGCTGGATCCGCGAAGAGTCGCGCTACCGAGCGCTGGGAACGGCGCGCCACCAGGACCCGGAATTCGAGACGTTCACCTATGGCGACTACCTGTGGAAGCCTGCCAAGATCAATCTGGCCCGAATGAAGGTGGGCGATTGGATCTTCTTCAATGAGACGTTGATTGTGGGCGGGGCGAAACAGCGATTCACGATCGCGGCGTTTCAGATCATCGAGCGAGTCGAATATGCGCAACTAGCCGAACAGGATCTGTTGGAGGATCCGCGCTATGCCGGCAACGCCCACGTACATCGCAACCGACTGGTTCCGGAGTCGGACACGCGCTTCGCGCTCTGGCGGGGAGGTCCGGGCTCTCGATTGCTCGCGGAGCCTTTGTTGATGGATCGTGCGTTCATCGAAGAGCTGGGGCTGCTTGATCAGGCAGGAAAGCCCTGGGACTGGGAGCAGCACGATCGCAACGGCCGGGCGTTCAATGAGCTGCAGCTGATCGGGTTTCATACCCGGGCGACCCGGCTGTTGGACCCTATACAAACGGCGCATATGCTCGAAATGCTATCGGATCGGCCTACCAGGGCTGAGGTATCAGCATGAGCGCGCCGCCGCGGATCGGGGTCATTGGCGGGGGGATTCTGGGACTCACGGCTGCGCTTCGGTTCGTGCAGGCCGGTGCGCAGGTCAAGCTGTTCGAGCGCGAGGAGCGGGTGGGCGGGCTGGTAGCCTCGTTCGAGGTCGGCGGCACGCCGCTGGAGCGCTTCTACCATCATCTGTTCCGCTCGGACGTGGACGTGCAGGCGCTCATTCACGAGGTGGGCCTGGGCGAGCACCTGGTATGGTTAAAGCCTGACACCAGCGTGCTCACCGGCGGCAAGTTCTATAGCCTGGACTCGGCAACCGACGTGCTGCGCTTCTCTCCACTGGGCCCTATCGACCGGTTCCGGCTGGGCGCGGCCATCGGTTACCTGCGCCTGGAGACGAACTACCACCGGTTGGAGGGCAAGACAGCGGCGGCCTGGATCAGACAGTGGATGGGGCCGGAAGTGTACCGAGTGCTGTGGGGCCCGCTCCTGGAATCAAAGTTCGGGGTCCACGCTGAAAAGATCGCGCTGCCCTGGTTCTGGTCACGCGTCCATCTGCGCAGCCCGGCGCTCGGTTACGTGCGGGGCGGCTTCTTCCGTCTGTATCAGCGTCTGGCCGACCTGCTCGAGGAAAAGGGCGTGGAGCTGCACCTGGGCGCAGAGGTCAAGGCGATCAGATCAGAAGGGGGCACCGTGCGTCTGGAGACCGGCGACGGCGAGGAGACCTTCGACGCGCTGCTCGCCACCACGCCCACTCGCCTGTTCATGCGGCTGGCCCAGGGCCTGTCCGACGAGTATCGGGCGCGCTACGATTGGGGCGAGTTTTCTGGCGCCCACTCCGTCATCCTGGTGCTCAATCGGCCGCTCATGGATGGCATCTACTGGCTCAATGTGAACGATCCCGGCTTTCCCTTCCTGGCGGCGGTGGAGCACACGAATTACATGCCGGCCTCGGACTACAGCGGCCTCCACGTCCTGTATCTGGGCAACTACCTTCCGATGGACCATCCGCTGTACGGCCGACCCGACGAGGACGTGCTGACCGAGTTCACCGAGGCGCTGAAGCGCATCAACCCACAATTCGATCGAAGCTGGGTGGTGGAGTCGCACATCTTTAAGGCGCCCTATGCGCAGCCGATCGTGACGGTTGACTACCCCGACCATATTCCGCCGCATCAGACGCCCCTGCCCGGCGTATTCCTGGCCAACATGTTCCAAGTGTATCCGCAGGATCGGGGCCAGAACTACAGCGTTCGCATGGCGAATGGCGTGGCGAAGCAGATCCTGGCGTCGCTCGTCTAGTCAATACCCTCGCGGGCGGCGCGGCGGAGCGGGTGGAGTAGACCGAAGAAGACCGCTCCGACGGCAATCGCGAGTCCATCGCACGCGCACGCTGTGATGGGGCCGAGGGCTCCCACGAGTGCCCCCGCCTGGAGTTGGCCAAGCAGCGGCCCACCAAACGTAGCCACCTGCGCGAGAGCTGACACCCGGCCGCGTACTTCGTCGGGTGTCTTGAGCTGCACGATGGTGTTGCGGTTAACCTCGGCGAGGACGTTGCCTATGCCCAGGAAGAACATGACGAACAAGGCGATCACGAGCGTCGGGGACAGGGCCAGCCCAACCAACCCCAGCCCTTCGATCATGTAGCCCAGCACCATGGGCACAACTGGCCGTTTGGCAAACCGGCCAGTTCCTAACACGAAGCCGCCCGTCACTGCCCCGAGCGCGATGGTGGTGCGCAGACCTCCAACTCCCTCTGGCCCGGCCAGGAAGATGTCGCGCGCGAAGATCACAGTGAAGACCTGAGTGCCTATCAAGATGCTGCGCCAGGCGTCCAGGCCGAGCGGGAGTAAGACCAGGGGCTCTCGGCGGGCATAGTCCCAGCCGGCTGTGAAGCGTTCCCAGAGCGTCCCCGCCGCGCTGGTCGTTTTGGGCACTGGGCGCAGCAGCCATACCGCGATGACGACCGCCAGGAAGGAGACGGCGTTGGCGCCGTAAGTCCAGGCAACGCCAAAACCGGCCACCACCAGCCCGCCGATACTGGGGCCGACGATGATGGAGCCTTGCCGCATGAGGGTGTTCAAGGTGAACGCGTTCGATAGCTCCGCCCGCGGCACCATGTTGGGGATCATCGCCTGGCGCGCGGGCGCGTCGAAAGCCGATGCGGCTCCCTGCACGAATGAAATGATGTAGATGAAGACTGGCGTTACCTGGCCACTGATAGTGGCCACGACCAGCGCGGCGGTCACAAACATCTGCACCGCGTTGGTCATCCACAGCAGCTTGCGGCGGTCCATCGTGTCGGCCAAGGGCCCTCCCAGGAGGGAGAGGGCGATAAGCGGCACGCTGCGGACGGCGCCTACCAGCCCCAGCTGCAGAGGAGAGTCCGTCAACAGGTAGATGTGCCAGCCGATGGCCACCTGCTGCATCTGATCGCCGATGCTAGAGATAAGCTGCCCTGACCAGAGCAGGCGGAAGTCGCGATGGCGGAGGGTACGCAGGGCGTGACCGGATCCTGATTCGGGAGCAGGCTGCGCCGGGGCAGGTTGTATGGGCGCGCCGGACCTAGCCAATGCGCATGCGGCACCGGCTGAGGAAGATGCCCCCTCTCCCTAACCCTCCCCCGCACGGAGGGAGGGGACAGACGGCGGTCACCCTCGGCCCGGCCGCTGCCGGCTCGTCCGTCAGTTTGGCGCGGTTAGATGGACGCGACGGGGACGCCCGGACGGGAAACGAGATACTCGTGGGCTGCCTTGATCCAGTTCGCCTCGCGAGGAAGCACTACCGAGGCCGGTCGGACTCGATAGACTGACGGGTCATCGACCCCCGGCGGGACGATTCCCTGGTCGCGTAATGCGATGGCGGCGTCTGCGATGCGACGACGGAACTGGATGATCATGGCGTCAGCTCCACCGAGGTGCTCCCGCGAGCGGTCGTAGATGGGGCCCATGCTTTCGGTCATCGCCTGGTCCTGCAAGTTCGTGCCTGTGATGCCGGTGTACGTCCCGGTTCGTTGACGCTCGCGGTCAATACCGTAATCGCTGGCGGAATTGGCAGCCAGCCGCCAGCGCCCGAGCCAATCGCTGGTGGCGGGCAAATAATCGCCGGCGAGCGGAGCGCCAGTTCCCCAGCGGCTCCGCTCCTCAGTCGAGAGGGGGCGCAGCGGGTTAGCTGAGACACTCCAGTACATGGTGTGCTCGTCATCGATGGGAACCCAGATCCGCGTGCCGACTCCGGCCCGCGGTCCGATGGGCGGGATCATGGTGAAGAACGGAAGCAGGAATTGAGCGATCCGCCAATAGTACGTATCGGCTTCGGCATTGCGGCGAGCGCCATAAGTCACGCCGTATTCCGTGGGGACGACCTCCAGCCACGGCGAACGGTCGTTGTGCTCGTACTCCCAGAACTTCGACTGCTCCCGGGCCCGATTGACATTGGAAGCCACGTCGTCTTCCAGCCGTAACGAGCGGTGTAAGAACGAGACGTGGCTGGAATCGATGTCGCCCTCCAGCGCCTGCACCCAGTTGCACTCCCGCACCATGGTGGCATGCTGCAGGTGCGAGTCCGGTAGAGACAGCCACTCAAGCTCGGGCAAGCCGGGGAGCTTGGCCCGGGGGCCCAGGTAGGCCCAGATCACGCCGGCTTGCTCGATGCACGGATAAGACGGATGCCGAATCCGGTCCTGGAAATTGCTTTCCGGCGGTTCATTGGGCATGTCTACACAGCGGCCGCTCACGTCGTACTTCCATCCGTGGTAGACGCAGCGGAGTCCGTCGTCTTCATTGCGACCGAAAAAGAGCGAGGCGCCGCGGTGCGAGCAGTGATCGGCTAGCAGGCCCACTCGCCCCGACGTATCTCGGAAGGCGATCAGGTTCTCGCCTAATAGCCGCACGCGCAGCGGAACTCCGTCCTGCTCGGCGAGCTCAGACGCCATAAGAGCAGGAATCCAGTACTGGCGAAGCAGGTTTCCCATGGGTGTCCCCGGGCCCACCCGGGTCAGCAAATCGGTTTCCTCATTGATCATCGGCCGTTACCTGACTTTCCCCGCGGTCGTCGCTTCCCGAGGCCGCTTCGCTCAATTCATCCCTCCCTCACTATCTCCCATTGCTCCGACTTCCAGGGGGAGCCGGATTCAACGTTTTTGAGGCGGTTCGAAACCATAATCGCGTCGGGATCGAACAGGACGTTCATCACCGGCAGTTGGTCGGTGACGAAGTGGAGCACCTCTCCCAACGCGCGCATGCGGTCTGCACGCGGGATGGCAGCGAAATAGTGGTCGATCAGGGTATCGAGCTCGGGACTTTGATAGCGGCCTCGATTCGCTCCAGTGAAGTTGTTCTCGGGAACCGCGGCCTGGTTGCTGCGGAGACTCTGAAACGCCGTCACGTTGCGGCCTATGCGAATCAGGTGAAACGCGGGCAGCGTGTTCATGAAGGCGAGGTCGGCCTGCCGCTGGAGAGGAATCGTCTCGACCTGAGGCTCGAGCCCGGCCCGCTGCCAGGCATCGGCCGTTGCTAGCGTGGATTTCTGATTGACCGTGGTGATGGTGGTGTGGAAGGGGAAACTGAGCTTCTGGTTGGCTCCGTCGCGGTACACGCCGTCGGCGCCCTTGAAATAGCCCAGGCCCTCGATCAGCTGAGCCGCCTTACGGGGATCATAGTCGTACTTCACCAGCGCAGATTCGATCTCGCTGTACTCGATCTGGCCCGGCCCCAGGTAGGTGTGGGCGACACCGCCGAATCCGCCCTGGATCGTATCGACCAACTCCTGGCGGTCGAGGGCATGCATAAGCGCCCGTCTGAACTGCACATTGGCGACGATCTGGGGATCGGGATTGAGGAACTGAGTAAAGATCGTGACCACGCCGCCCAGGCCCAGCTCCAGTCGCCCGCCTTGCCATTGGCCAGCCAGGTTGCGGCCGTCTTCGAACGGGATGGTACGCCCGTCGAGGGTGAGATCGACTCCGCCCGCCAGGATATTGGCCACCACAGTGTTGGTGTCTCCCACGAGGCGCACCTCGATCTGATCGATCTTGGGCCGTCCGAGCACGTATGCCGGGAAGGCCTCCAGCGTGAGATGGCTGTCGGGCACCCACTCCGTGAGCTTGAACGCGCCACTGCCGATGAACTCCTGGCTCCAATACGGGAGCTGCAAGAAGCTCGTCTTGTCGTCGGTATAGGTCCGCTCGAGGAGGTGCCTGGGGAGCGGAAGCCCCCGTTGGCTGACGGAGCCGAACATGCTGTCCGCATCAACGAATGGCTGTTTCCAGGTGATGGTGAGGGTGCTCGGATCGGGCGAGTCGATCTGATCGATGGCTGGATAGGCGGTGTTCTTTACCCAGGCCAGGTCCGAATCACGCTCGACCCGCGCGGTGAACA
>DASXTD010000311.1:0-1551 GCA_036505655.1 Chloroflexota bacterium | reverse complement strand
GTCAAGTTCCGCACCATGCGTGATCAGGTCGAGGTGGGCGACAGCTCGGTCTGGCATCGTGACGACGAGGGACGGATCACGCGGGTCGGACGCTGGCTGCGCACGCTGAGGCTCGACGAGCTGCCGCAGCTTATGAACATCCTCAGAGGAGACATGGATTTGGTCGGGCCGCGGCCCGAGATCGCAGAGAATATCAAGCTCATGGCGGAGCTGATCCCCTACTACGCGCGCCGTCACGTGGTGCGCCCCGGACTCACGGGCTGGGCGCAGGTGCGCTACGGCTACTCGGTGAACCTGGAGCAAGTCACGGAAAAGATGCGGCACGACCTCTTCTACATCAAGCACATGTCATTTTGGCTGGATCTCCGCATCCTCGTGGACACCGCGAAGATCGCGCTGTTCGGCCGGGGCGCCCAGTAGCCTTCGCCGCCATGACTGCACCCGAGTACGTTTTCTGGATCTCCCTCCTGCTGGTGGCGCACACCTACCTGCTCTATCCCATCATCCTGTTCTTCGCCTATGCGCTCGTGCAGGTTTGCCGTGACTGGCGCTATCTTCTGTCCCGCCGGGATGGGCGGTGCCCCGCACATCCCGCCACGGATCTGCCGCCGGTCACCCTGATCATCGCGGCCCACAATGAAGAAAGCCAGCTGAGGGATAAGCTCGCCAATATCCGTCAGGTCGACTACCCTAAGGAGCGGCTCGACGTCATCTTCGTCTCCGACGGCTCGACCGACGGCACGAATGCCATTCTGAGCACCGTCACTGACCCAAACATCCGGTGCATCTTCCTCCCTGACCGTGGGGGCAAGGCGAACGCCCTGAACCATGCCGTTGCCCAGGCCGGTCACGAAACCCTGATCTTCTCGGACGCGGCCACGAAGTTCGCCCCCGATGCAGTGGCGAAGCTGGCCCGCCACTTCAGTGATCCACGCGTGGGCGCGGTGTGTGGATCGCTAGAGTTCGAGGCTTCGCCCGAGTCCCGTCAGACCGAGGGCGTGTACTGGGCCTACGAGACCAGGCTGCGGCTCATGGAAGCCCGCCTCGGCGCCACGCTCACGGCCAGCGGTGCCATCTATGCTCTGCGGCGCTGCTGCTTTCCCCGATTGCCGGCGAATACCGTGCTCGATGACCTGGTGATCCCGCTGAACGCGCGGAAGCTCGGCTACCGGGTGCTTTACGATCCCGAGGCGGTTGGCTCAGACGTCGCCGCTTCGAGCGTGGCCGGGGAATTTACCCGACGCGTCCGGCTCGCCACCGGGAGCTTCCGCGCGCTTGGACAGATGGTCCGCACGCCGCTCGACCCGGTGACCGCGTTCGCCTTTTTCTCGCACAAGGTGCTGCGCTGGATCCTGCCCTTCCCGCTCATGGCCATGCTGGTGAGCAGCGGGCTCCTGTGGGGACGGCCGCTGTACCGGATGGCCCTCGTGGGTCAGCTCGCGTTCTACCTCTGGGCTGTCATGGGGTTCCTCTTCCGCCAGCGAATGCAGAACGTCCGCTTCGGGCTCCTCGGCTACTACCTTCTTGCGATTCACCTGGCCTTCCTGGTGG
>DASXTD010000310.1:0-2532 GCA_036505655.1 Chloroflexota bacterium | reverse complement strand
CCTGAATCCTCACCTCGCGATCGCGCCGAAGGACCTCGAGGCCTCGCAGATCTTCTACGAGCCTCTGGCCGACATCGACACCGAGGGCAGCATCGTGCCGGTCCTCGCCCAGGAGACGCCCAGCGTCGCCAACGGCGGCGTCGGGCAGGACGGCACGTGGGTGCAGTGGCGGCTGAAGCGCAGCGTCACTTGGCACGACGGCCGGCCCTTCACTGCCGACGACGTGATCTTCACCTGGAAGGCCATCATGAACCCGAATCTGACGGCAACGGATCACGAGCCGGAGAAATATATCGACCGCATCGACGTATTGGATCCGCATTCGTTCACCGTGCATTGGAGCGAGTCCTACATCTTCGCCAACTCGTGGCTGCTCGAGCCGATGGCCGGGCACATCCTGGATCCCATTCTCCAACGTGACCCGACCGGATTTGTCAACACGCCCTATTGGACGCGGGAGTGGGTGGGGCTCGGCCCCTATAAGCTGACCGACTGGATGCCCGGCTCGCACCTCCAGGGCACGGCCAACCCCGATTTTGTGCTCGGGAAGCCCAAGATCAGCCAGGTAGTCGCGCATTTTGTGCCGGACGCTAACCAGGCCGTCGTGAGCATGCTGGCTGGAACCATCGATGTGACGCTGGCGAATCTCATTCGAGTCGAAGAGGGGCTGACCATAAAGGAGCAGATGGAGCCAAGTGGCCGGGCGACGGTCATGGCCATTCCCACCAAGATCCGCTACGCCGAGCTGCAGTACCGCTCGCCGCTGCCCCCGCCATCCCGCGACGTCCGAGCCCGCCAGGCACTACTGTACGCGATGGACCGCGGCTCGCTGGTCGGCTCGCTGCTCCAGGGTTTGAGTACTGCCGCCGACATGTATCTGGCCCCGAATGACGCCGTCTTCGCGACCGCCGATAAGGTGATCGCCAAGTACCCGTTTGGTCCGAGCCGCGCCCAGGGCGTGCTCCACGATGCGGGCTGGGTCCGCGAGGGGAGTGAAATCGTCGTGAAAGATGGTGAGCGGTTTGACCTGGAGCTCCGCACCACCGAAGAGATCCAGAACGTGAAAGAAGTACAGATCGTCGCCGACAACTGGAAACAGGTCGGCGTGAACCCGAACGTCTACATCATTCCCAAGGCGCAGCAAGACGACCAGGAGTTTCGAGCCAAGTTCCCAGGTGTGTCCTTCTCAGCCACTTCGATCTCGCCAGATTGGATGGCCAAGTGGCAGTCGGAGCAGGCAGCGTCCGACGCCAATAAATGGCGCGGCAATAATCGGGGAGCGTACAACCGCCCGGAGCTGGACGGGATGTACCGACAGTACATCACGACGATCGATCCACCGGCTCGAGAGCAGAAGCTGGTGCAGATGGTCAAGTTCGCGTCCGAGGACGTGACCTATCTGCCCCTTTACTACCAGGTGGACGTCCATGCGATTCGGGCTGGACTGGAAGGCCTGGTCTCCCGCTGGCCCGGTCAGCCGGGCATGGCCTTCAACATCTACGAGTGGTACTGGGGTCGCTAGAGAGAGCGCGCCCTGCGCGTCCTGGGAGCGCGAGCCTAGCCAGGAACCTCGGCGAGCTCCGGAGCTCCAGAGGAGCTCCGGGCTGCCTTAGGCCTCGTACAGCAGGCCTTGAGCGGCTTGACGACGTTTCGCGCGCTGCCGAGCATCTTCTCGAAGGAGAGCCTGGTCGTAGGCGTCGTCAATGATCTGGAAGATGACCTCGGAAACGGGTGCATTGCGGCGGGTGGCGAGCTCGCTCAGCTTGTGCTGTCGATCCTCATCAAGCCGAACGACTAGTTGCTTAGCGACCATGTCGTAAACGTCCGCACGAGTGGGTGCGCGAAGATTATATCTGCGAGCCAAGAAGAGCCGGGTTCTTCCTGGCCCCGTTTATCGGCCTGACCGGCACGCCGTGGTCGGGCGGAATGGTCCTGAAATCCCGTCCACCATCCGCGATGCTGGTGTTCGCGGCGGTCGGTTGGGGGATGGTACGCATGATCCTCCCGCTCTTCAGCCGCCCGTCCACAAGGACGACTTCAACCTTCGACCACCACCAAGTAAATTCTCATTGCCTTCTCACATCCGTGTCATGGGGGCCTCACGCAAGCCGTCCACAATCATCGATGGAGACCAAGACCTCGATTGGCGGTGGGCTGCCAATCGCCAGCGGGAGGGAGAAACCATGACATGGCGTCTTGAAAGCTCTCCGGAATGTCACGGCGACCCGTATCTCGACCGCGAAGAAGCGGGGGCTTTCCCCAGCAACGCCGGTCCCGCTTCGCCCCCTCTCCTAACCGGGGGATCAGGGCTGCAGCTCCTCGGAACCGCTATGCACGCAAGGAGCACCTAATGAAAATGGGAGCGAGCCGACACTTTCGATGGGCCCGGGACCGCGTGGTGGCCATCGGGCGTGGCACGGTGATGCGCACCATGTTTGCCTTGGTCCTAGCACTCAGCCTGATGGGCCCGGCGGGGGCGGTCTTGGCGCAACAACAAGGAAACTCGAACGGCAACTCGGCCCAGTCCAACGC
>DASXTD010000309.1:0-1956 GCA_036505655.1 Chloroflexota bacterium | reverse complement strand
TGCATCGCCGGAGCAAGGCCGAACAATACGCCTGTCAGAAGGGAGAGTGCGGCCGCCACCCCGACCACGCGCCAGTTCAAGTCCGCGTGCAGGGTGAAGTTCGCCCGGCCGTTGGCCAGCAGCAGCGTAAGGAAACGCATCCCCCAGATCGCGACCAAGACCCCCAGAGCCCCGCCCAGCGACGCCAGGAGAACGCTTTCGGTCAGCAGTTGCCGGACGACGCGAAGCCGGCCCGCGCCCACGCTCATGCGCAGCGCGATTTCCCGCCTTCTCGCCGCGGCACGCGCCAGCAGCAGATTGGCGACGTTGGCGCACGCCAGGGCCAGGATCAATCCCACCAGCGTCATCAGCACAGAAAGCGGTTTCGAGTACTGCCGGCGCAGGCTGTCCAACCCGCCCGCGCCTTCTTTGACTACAAGCTCGGGAAGATTCGCGCGCTCCCGGTCATTGGCCGCCGTGCTCGCCACCCATTGCTGAAATGCTGGCGCCAGCGCGGCCTGGGCTCGAGCGAGGCTGACTCCGGGACGCAATCGGCCCATGACCTGGATCCAATAGTAGTTGCGAGCGAGGTAATCCTCGGGTCGAAAGCCAAACTGTTCGCCAGCTCCGAGCAATTCATTGGTGTGCATCGGAAGATAGACGTCCGGAGCCGCCGCGGGATCGACGCCAAAGAATTCAGGCCGCGTAACCCCCACCACGGTGAAGGGCAGGTTGTCGATCAGGATCGACTGGCCGACCGCGTTGGCGGCTCCGCCGAACCGCCTTTGACTGAACCCGTAGCTCGCTACCGCCACTGCCGGAGCTCCCGCCCGGTCGTCGTCGGGAATGATCAGCCGCCCTGCCGCCGGGGAAACGCCGAGTCCATGAAAGTAGTCGCCCGACACGTTCCAGCCGGCGGCAAGGTCGGCCTGCCCCTGGATCGTTACGTTCAGGCTCCTCACTTGCCAGTATTGGTAGTGGGCGAACACGCTCGAAAAGACGGAGTCGCTTTTCCGGAACAGCTCGAACGCCGGGAAGGGAAAAATTCCAGCCGTCGTTCCCGTCTTGGGATCGTCATCGGTGCTGCCGCTCATGCCGTGCATGACGAAGTCGCGCCGGGTGTCCTTGGCGTGCCAGGTCAGGACGACCAGCGACTCGGGGTCGGGCACCGGCAGCGAGCGCAGCAGGATCGAATCCATGAAGCTGTAGATTGCGGTGTTGGCTCCGATCCCCAGCGCCAGGGACAGGATTGCGAGAGCGCCAAAGGTCTTGTTGGCCGCTATCGTGCGCAAGGCGTAGCGCACGTCGGCGGCGAGCGTGTCGAGCCAGGCGACGATCCAGACTTCCCTCGAGTACTCGCGGGCGAGCAGCGTGTTGCCCAGTTGCCGCCGCGCGCCCACGGCGGCGGCTTCGCGGGCAATGCCCTGCCGGGTCTTCTCCAGTTCGAGCATTTCGCGGTGGAAGTCCATCTCTTCAATCAGTTCTCGGTCGAAGCGCTCGCGCCGGAAGAGAAAGCGGAGCTTGTTACGGAGACGGGCCCACATGGTCAGACCCCCTCCATGACGGCTGCGATCGCGCCGACAATACGCTCGAAGCCCTGCGCCTCCTGAGCGAGGCGTTTTCGGCCGGCCGGGGTGATGCGGTAGATTCGCGCGCGACGCTTCAGCTCCGACTCGCCCCACTCGGCCTTGACCCAGTCATTGACGAGCAGGCGCTGCAACGCCGGATAGAGCGAGCTCTCGCCGACCCGCAGCACGTCGCCGGAGACGCGCTCCAGATGCCGCGCTACGGCGTAGCCGTGGGCCGGGCCGCGGCTCAACGTCTTGAGGATGAGCATTTCGAGCGTGCCGGGCAGCAGCTCGGAGCTCTGGGAAGTGCGATCGCGCATCGTCGTTCAATGCCTCGCGTATCGATGCCTCGTGTATTGATGCCTTAGGGTAACCCACCTCTTGAGGCTGTCAAGAGGCCTACAGTGTG
>DASXTD010000308.1:0-5603 GCA_036505655.1 Chloroflexota bacterium | reverse complement strand
AGGCCGAGCCCATCAAAGAAGCGCTTGCCGCGCGTTGGTAGGTGGGCCCAGCTGAAGCATTGGCGATGCCATCGAAGTAATATGTCGCACTCGTACGTGTGGAGGAGAAACGATGGCCGAAGCTGAACTGATCAAACAAGGCATTCCCTACCACGATTGGCAAGCCAAGGAAGGCATTCCAAGCCTGCGGGGCCTCGATATCCCAGATATGAACACCGCGGAGCTCAAGTTCTGGGATCGCATGGGCGGCCCCGGCGCATTCGTCGACCTCGGCCTCGGCATCGGTACTGAAGGCGGCGGGTGGATAGTCGAGATTCCGGCCGGCAAAAACCTGAACCCGTTGCGCCACATGTTCGATGAGGGCATTTACATCACCGAAGGCCGCGGTGCGACGACCATCTGGCGTGAAGGCGGAACCAAGCAAATGGTGGAGTGGCAAGAGGGCAGCATGCTCGCCATTCCGCTGAATGCGTGGCACCAGCATTTCAACACTGGCACTACCCCTGTCCGCTTCTATTCCATGAACACCATGGGTAGGACCATGAACCAGTACAACAGCGAAGCGTTCTGCTGGGACAACTCTTTTGACTTCGTCGATCGGTATGCCGGCCAGGACGACTTCTTTAGCGGCGATGGAAAGCTACTGTCAGTTCCCCTCGAGCAATACAAAGTCTGGCGCACGAACTTCATCCCGGATGCGCGCAACATGCAGCTCTACTCCTGGGAGGCGCGCGGGGCGGGCGGCGTCAACGTCCAGCTGGAGATGACGGAGACGGTATGCCCCCATATCTCGCAGTTTCCGGTCGGCACGTACAAGAAGGCGCACGTGCACAACCGCCAGCAGTCGGGCTTCGTGAACAGCCAGGGCGGGGCGAAACTGCTGATTTTGGGCGGGGAGGGATTTACCCTCACCTGGGAGTCCGGCACCCAGGACATCGTGATGCACCCCTGGAAGGCCAACAGTATGGTCGTCGCACCCAGCAGCCATTACCACCAGCATTTCAACGCTGGCGGCAGCCCCGCCCGCTACCTGGCCGCTATTCAGATCGGCACTCGTCGCAACCGGAATCCCGGCGTCAAGAGCACCGCTGACCTGGATGAAGGGGCGGGCGGAATCCAGATCGAGTACCGAAACGAGAACCCGGAAGTCCACAAGATCTTCGAGTCGGAGTTGAACAAGCGAGGCGTTACCTGTCAGATGTCTGACCTCTCTCCCTTCTGCACCGCCGGCTGAATTCAGGGTTGCCGGCGTGCTGACCAGCGAAGAAAACGAGCGGCTGACCCAGGTCGGAGCGGGTACCCCGGTAGGTGAGCTCCTGCGCCGCTACTGGCACGTGGTGGCCGGCGCCGAGCAACTGAACGAGGAGCCGGTGCGACCGCTGCGCCTGCTCGGCGAAGACCTCGTGTTGTTCCGGACTGAAACAGGCGCCCTGGGCTTGGTCGGCAATCGGTGCCTGCACCGCGGACTTTCGCTGGGCTACGGCATTCCACAGTCGAACGGACTCCGCTGCGCCTATCACGGCTGGACTTACGACGCGAGCGGCGTCGTGGTGGACATGCCGTTCGAGCCGGCCTGTCTGCCGCTCAAGACCATAGCCTATCCGGTGCAAGAGCTAGGCGGACTGATATTCGCGTACCTGGGGCCGGAGCCGGCGCCACTGCTGCCACACTGGGACCTCCTGGTGAAGGAGGGACTTCGTCGAGACATCAAGATCGCGGACATCGACTGCAACTGGATGCAGGCCATGGACAACGCGATGGATCCTGTCCATTTCGAGCATCTGCACGCGGTGTTCGGCAACTATGTGCTCCAGCGAACGGGCAAGGGTCGCGAGATGCACCCGGCGCGGCACGTCAAGATCGACTTCGACGTCTTCGAGTACGGGATCTTCAAACGCCGCCTGTTAGAAGGCGAGCCCGAGGAGTGCGACGACTGGACGACCGGCCATCCCATTCTGTTCCCGAACATCCTCGCGCAGGGCGGAGGGAACGTCAGCTTCCAGTTTCGGGTGCCGGTGGACGACATCCACACCAGGATTTACTGGTACACGGCTAAGACGCTGCCGCTTGGGAGCCCGCCGCAAGATGTGGTTCCGGTGGGCGTACAGGAGCACCGACGGGGTGACGGCAGCTTCGTCGCCGACTACGTTGCGGGCCAGGACATGCTGGCCTGGGTGGGTCAAGGGCCGATCTCGGATCGATCGCGGGAGCACCTGGCGACCTCCGACAAGGGCATCTTGCTCTACCGTAAGGTCCTCGAGGAGCAGATCGCGAAGATGGAGCGAGGCGAGGACCCAATGGGCGTGATTCGCGATCCGGCCCGCAATGAGCCCTACATCACGTTCGCCCGCGAGACCAAGAAGCTTCAGGCTTTCCATACCAGACGGCCGGAGGAACAGGCCTCGGCCCCGTCCCGCCGTTAAGGTGGGAATGATCCTCTTCCCGACGCTCACCCATCGGGGCCGAGCGGGTATCTGGCCATTGATCTTCTTGGTTTTTGTAGCTAGCCTAACTGCCTGTGCGGCGCCGAGCGGTAGCGCACCGAAGAGTGAGGTCGACTCGGGAGCTCGAGGGCCGCAGCCCACCTTGATCGTTGCGACGCGAGTCGAGCCGACGACGCTGAGCAGTCGAACGTTGCAGTCGGCCGGCGACTTGAACCTGAATGCGACTCGGGGGCTCTTTAACGCGAACCTGGTGGCGTTCGACGGGGCCGGCGTGCCACGTGCGCAGCTGGCTGAGGATTTGCCTGCGCTGCACACGGACACGTGGAAGGTGCTGGCCGACGGGCGCATGGAGACGACCTATCGCCTGCGTAAAGGATTGACCTGGCACGATGGTGAGCCCTTCACGGCAGATGACTATGTCTTTTCCTGGCAGGTCTACAGCACTCCGGAGCTGGGAGTCGCGGGGCTGGTTCCCCAGGGGTTGATGGCAGGCGTTCGGACGGCTGAGCCGCTCACGCTCACGGTGGAGTGGAAGCAGCCCTACGGAGACGCGGGCAACCTGGGGACCACGTTTCCCGCGCTTCCGCGCCATCTGCTCGGCCCCGCCTATGGGGGCCGAACCGCGGCCGGGGAGTCGTTCGTGTCTCTGCCCTTCTGGACCAGCAGTTATGTGGGGCTGGGACCATTTCAGATGCGCCACTGGGAACCCGGCGCATTTCTTGAGGCGGATGGCTTCGGCAACTTCGTGTTCGGGCGACCCAAGATTGATCGCGTCAAGCTGCTCTTCATCAATGACGCCGACACCGTGGTCGCTAACTTGCTGTCGGGAGCAGCACATCTCACTTTCGACGACGCGATTCTGCTTCGAGCAGGGGTGCGGTGCTTCGCCGAGCGTGGCAAGACAGCCACCGGGGAACCGTGATCCTTATATCCGCAGCAGGTGCGTTACACGGAAATCCAGCTTAAGCCCGACTTGGTTCAGCCCATCGCTCTCACAGATGTTCGGGTGAGGAGAGCGCTCACCCACGGAATCGATATGCAAGCGCTCGTAGACAACCTGGTGGGCGGAGAGGGGTTGGTCGCGGACGCGATGGTCTCGCCACAGGTGGACTACTTCGATACCCTCAACGGGTCTGTCACCAAATATCCTTTGGATCCACGAGCCGCGCAGCAGCTCATGGCCGAGGCTGGCTTCGTCCGCGATGCCGACGGGTACTTTGCCGGCCGCGGCGAGCGATTTGCCCCCGAGTTGCGGGTCCGCGCGAGCGCGCAGTCCGAGGCGGAGCTAGCCATCATGACGGACGGCTGGAGAAGGGCGGGAATCGCGGCGACCTCTTACTCCATCCCGGCGGCCCAGGCCCTGGACAGTATGGTACTGGCCACGTTCCCTGGCCTCTCGACCACCAGCCGCCCGGCCGTCGAAGATCAGCTGCTGAACCTGCGTAGCTCACTGATCCCCAGCGCACAGAACCGCTGGTCGGGTAGCAATCGGGGTGGTTGGATCAATCCAGACTTTGATCGAGTGGCCGAGTCGTTCACGTCCACGCTGGATCGATCCGAGCGGAACCAGAAAGTCATTGAGATGATGCGGTTGGTCAGCCAGGAGCTCCCGGGCTTGTTCCTCTACTACAACGAGCAGATCGTGGCCGGCGCCACCAATCTGCTGGGGCCGGCGCCGATTGCTCCCACCAGCATCCTAACCTGGAACGCGCACGCCTGGGAATGGGCGTGAGCGGCAATTCGACCAGATAGTGGATAATTAGAGCTAACAGTTAACTTGGGACGAGCCCACGATTCTAAGAGCCGCTGCCGCCTCGCGGGTGCGGGGATACTGGTAGCGGCGTTTTCATGAGCAGATAACGGAGAATTAATGACCGCGATTTCACTTGAGGTGGCGCCATTGAACATGCGCCAGGATCTGCGCAACGTAGCCATCATCGCCCACGTCGATCACGGAAAGACGACGCTGGTGGATGGCATGCTGAAGCAGAGCCGCGTGTTCCGGGTCAATCAGGAGGTCGGTAACCTCATTCTCGACTCCAATGCTCTGGAGCGCGAGAAGGGCATCACCATCCTGGCCAAGAACACCGCCATCCGGTTCGGTGCCATCAAGATCAACATCATCGACACCCCCGGCCATGCGGACTTCTCCGGCGAGGTCGAGCGCGTGCTCAATATGGCAGATGGCTGCCTGCTGCTGGTGGACGCGGCCGAGGGCCCGATGCCGCAAACTCGTTTTGTCCTCCGCAAAGCGCTCGAGCTGGGCCTCCGGCCGGTATTGGTAATCAACAAGATCGATCGCGCGAACGCCCGACCGTCCGAAGTGCTTTCCGAAGTGGAACATCTCTTCCTCGACCTCGCCACGGATGCGAGTCAGCTCGACTTTCCCGTCATCTACACGAACGCCCGCGAGGGCACCGCGACCCTCGATCCGTCGCGGCCGGGCACCGATCTAGTGCCCCTCTTCGAGGCGATTGTGGGCAGCATTCCTGCTCCCACTGTGGATGTGGAGCGTGGATTCCAGCTGCTGGTCAGCAATATCCGGGCGAACGAGTACCTCGGTCGGACGGCGATCGGGCGGGTGATGCGTGGGGTGGCCCGTCGAGGCGATCCGCTCGTTCGCCTCGATGATGAGGGCCAGGTCTGGCGGCAGAAGGCGAACGACATGTTCGCGTTCGAGGGGCTGGATACCGTCAGTGTCGATGAGGCTCGAGCCGGCGATATTGTGCTCATGACCGGCATCGAGGACGTGCAAATTGGCGATACGATCGCGTCCGCCGAAGCGCCCCAGGCGCTTCCACGAATTGAGATCGAGCAGCCAACGGTGCAGATGACGGTGGGCGTAAACACGTCCCCGTTTGGCGGACGGGAGGGGACTTACGTCACCTCCACCCAGCTCCGTGGCCGGCTGTTCCGCGAGGTGGAAACGAACATTGCGCTGCGCGTCGAAGAGGCCGGTGCCGGTGAGCAGAGCGCCCCCGGGAGCCAACCTCCGAGGGGAGAACCTACCCCAGACCGTCAAATGAAGCAATTCCTGGTGTCGGGTCGTGGCGAGCTGCACCTGGCCATCCTGGTGGAAAACCTGCGGCGGGAAGGCTATGAGTTCGAGGTTTCACGACCCCGGATCATTCCCCGGCGGATCGAAGGCGTCCTCTGCGA
>DASXTD010000307.1:0-7725 GCA_036505655.1 Chloroflexota bacterium | reverse complement strand
CTTCGCCGAGGCTTTTGCCAGGGGCGAAGCGCGCGTGCATCGGCGCCGTTGGTGGTAATTTTTTGTTCCCACCCGCCCGCCCTTCAATGGTGTTGGGGGGCTGCGCCCCCCAACGGCCCCCCGAGGCGACGCGGAGGTCACGAACCGCGTCTGCTTCGACGTCACCGTCCGGGCCAGGTGGATGGTCGAACGATGGCTAGTTCTTCAGGAAGTCGATTACTACCTGGTTGAACTCTTCGGTTTGCTCGTACTGGGGCCAGTGGCCGGCGTGCTCGATAACGTGGAAACGTGAGCCGGGCATCTGCTTGTGGGCCATCTCGGCGACCTGCCAGGGTGTGGTGGGGTTGTGATCGGTCCACAGGAAGAAGAAGGGCGCCTTGATCTCGCGCAGCCGCTCCGGCGTTAGACTCACGCCTACCCCGCCGCCTGCCTGACGTCCGCCCTGGTTCTGAGCCGCGGCGGCTGCTTCAGCCAGCTCATCCTGGCGGCGCGAGTAGATCGTGTAGCGGACGTCCACCAGTTCGTCGGTGACTGAGATCTCAGGGTCAGCGAACAACCAGTTCAGCCGCTGGCGCACCGACTCTTTGGTCGGAGCGCTGAAGGCGGCCTGAGTAAGCCGAAGAAACGATTCCCGGCCGGCAGAAGCAAGCTTGGCGGCTTCTTCGCCCATCTCCAGTCCGGCTCCGGTGATATACACGACCTTCTTGACCCGATCCGGGTGCTCGAGGGCGAGCTTCGCCGATGTGGCGCCGCCCATCGATTCGCCGGCCAGGTTGGCCTGGTTAATTCCCTCGGCATCCATGAAGCGCAGGACGTGGTCGGCGATCGCGGCCGTGCCGGACAGGGTGGGATGCTTGTCCGTGTACCCATGGCCCGCGCAATCGATCGCGTAGGTGTGGAAATGCTCGCCTAAAGGCACCACGTTACGACAATAGGCCTCCGCGTGGCCGCCGCTGCCGTGCAGCATGATCAACGGATCGCCGCTGCCCGCCTCGACCACGCGCGTGCGCATGCCCTTCGCATCCACATAGCGCACCGAGGATCCCATCAGGCTCACCCAGATGCTGGGTTGTTGCTGCATTAGTACCCTTCCAAATACGGGGTCACGCCCTCACCCCACCCCTCTCCCAGAGGGAGAGGGGGCAATCTGTGACGAGTGAAGTCGTGCCACAGGTAAGACGTACCATCTTTGCCTCGCCGCGCTACCGGGCGGCGGCCGCGCGGGTGCCCTGGCGGCTGCGTACTGCCTCTACGTAGCCTTTGGCCCCGTCGTACATCGCCTTTGAAACCTGGGCGTAGCGAGACCGCGGGTTATCGATTTGCTCGGCTGTGAAGCCCAGCGTGCCCGGAGACACACCGATGTCGCCGTCGCAGTCATCGCCAGCACCAAAGCCCGAGATGGTGGGGATCCGTAGGCCCTGGGTGATCTCAGTAGCCAGCTTCGGGCTGATACCCGTCAGGATCACGGCGAACGCGCCGGCGTCTTGCAGCGTGCGCGCATCCTTCCAGATTCGATCTTCGGGAAGCTCAGCGCCCCCCGTCATCCCACCGATCGCCGCGCTCGTCATCGGGGTCACCCCCATGTGGGCCAGCACCGGAATGCCAGTCTTCACGAGGGCTTCCACCTGGCCGGCGATCTCGGCGCCGCCCTCCGGCTTGACCGCGTTGCAGCGCGTTTCTTTGACCAGCCGGCCCGCGTTGCGTACGGCGTCCTCGACACTGATCTGATAGGTCATGAACGGCAGGTCGCCGACCACCAGCGCGTGCTCCGAGCCCCGCACGACCGCACGCGTCATGATAATCATCTCGTCGAGGGTAACGTCGTTGTTGTCCTCACAGCCGAGTAGGAAGCGCCCGCCGCTATCGCCCACCAGGATCATGTCCGGCTCGGCGCGATCGATCGCCCGCGCCATCTCGTAGAAGTACGCGGTGAGCATGACAATCTTTTGCTTGTCGGCCTTCTTCTTCTGGACGTCCGCTACGGTTACCCTGGCCATGATTCCCTCCCCCGCGAATTTTGAGACTGAACTGTACTAGAAAGAGACCTCTCCCCCGACGGGGGGCCGCCAATTACCCGGCCGAGCGGTCGATGTTGCGGCCTATCATCGCGTCCGTGATGGGCTGCTGGAGCTCGGCCATCTCGTCGCCTAACTTGAGATACTCGCCGGCCGTGATCATGTCGGCGTATCGCTGTAGCTCCGCGCTCCAGAATCCTAGCTCGTAGCCGTACCAGGGGCTCCGCATCTGCGGCTTCGGCAGGTCGCCCCGGCTCTCCCACAACTCGAGCGCGCGGTCCATGTACGGCTTCCGAGGCAGCGCCACCGGTGGGTAGTTCCACTTGCGGGTGGCATTGATCACGACTCGGGTGAAGTCGGGCTCCGTTCCCTCCGCGGACATCCGTCCTCGGCCGGTGCCGGCCGGCGAGCCCGAGGGATCCAGGCCGCCGTTGTTGGTGGCGACGAAGCTGTAGTCGCGTTTGCGAGCAGTGCGGAAACTGAGCGCCCAGATGAGCGTATCCGCGTCGCGCACGTCGATGTCGTAGTCGACAACAACCGTGATCTTGGCCACGCCTCGGCGCTGGGACAGCTCATCGACCACCTTCTGACCGTCCTCTGGCGATGCGGACTCAGCCATACGAACGACACAGAACGTGCTTCCGCCGCCGAGCTGCGGGTAGTACACCTCTTCCACGGGAAGGCCGGCCTCGTACTTCAGATGGTGGAGCTGGTCACCCGCGTGGACAAAGCCCCACACCATGCTGGTATCGCTGGGAGGCATCCCCACGAGGACCGGCGTGAAGATCGCGTTGTTGCGATACGTGATCGCGGTCACGTTCAGCACCGGGCGCACGGTCATGTCCGACTGCATATAGCCGGGGAACTCGCCGAAGGGCAGCCTGGGCTCCGCCGTATCGGTGGACATGAAGCCCTCTACGACAGCTTCCGCGTAGGCGGGCACCTCTAGCGGCACCGTCTTGCAGCGGACCAGCTCGATGGGCTTGCCGAAAAAGCCGGATGCCACCGCGAGCTCGTCCACTCCATAGGGTAGGCTGGCGGAGCTGGCGCCCATGGTGGGCAGATCAGGGCCGATGATGATGGCAACCGGCAACGGCTCGTGCCGCTCGCGGGCGGTCTTCCAGTGATAGGCCATAGCGTGAGCGCCGGGGCCGATGGCCGCCTGTAAGCGGTCACGGGCCTTCAGGAACGCGTTGTAGGTGCCAACGTTGCGCACGCCGGTAACCGGATCGCGGGTGATGATGGGCAGGCCGAGCCGCAGGACAGCGCTGAATCCCGGCTCCTCCACCGGCACGGGCAGGATGTCGAGGCCGACCCGCTTGAGATCGTCGCCCATCATGACGTTTTCGTGGACAGGGCCATCGACGACCACGACCGGGTCGATCGGATGAGCGCGCGCCATGTGCCACCGCTCCAGGCCTTCCTGGTAGCTCTCACAGCCGAATCCGACCATGAGCATCGCCTCGGAGGCTGCGTATGCCCCGGGGAACACGGACCAGTCGTAGTGGTTGCCTTTGGCTCCGACCACGTTCTGAAACAGCAGGGCTCTGCGCGCTTCGTCCGGCAGCCCCCGCTGCTGGACCCGAAAGAACGGATAGAGCTCAGTATCTTTGTTGATCGGATCACCGTAGCGGTAGAGCATGCCTCGCTCTTCCAAGCGCTGCAGAAAAACTCGTAGATCGCGTGGGCAATCGGTCAAGGTCACCCCTCCCCGACCCCCTCCCCTTGCGAGGGGAGGGGGAGACAAGATTACGCTGGGGGTCCGCCCCCCAAAGGCCCCCAGCGGCGACGACGTTCTAGTCGAACGCTGGTGGGTCAGTTGTGACGAACAGCGCCATTTCGCCACTGTAGGGGTCAGGCATGCCTGACCTGCGGGCGACGCATGCGTCGCCCCTACCGAACGGCCACATTCGTGCTAACTGACCCACTAGGCGCGGTGGCGACTAGCTGGGCTTGTTTGCGGGCGTCGAGCTCGTCTAGCCAGGTCTTCCAGTCTGTGCCTGTGGGCGTCGTGCCCGACCAGGCAAAGTTGTAGGGGAAGTGGTTCTCATCCGGATTGCGTACCACGCCGAGCGCTTCGCGGCCTTCCTGTACGTCTTTGATGGAGGCGAACATCATCTGGCGCGCCGCCGCGATGGCCACGTCGCTCGACCCCAGATGCTCCTGTGTGCGGTCCTGGATTGGGCCCGCACCTTCAGTCGCACACAGGTCCTGCGGCTGGAACACAAACGCCATGCCGCTATAGCTGTCCACGAACATCGAGTCCCGGTCCTGCAGGTAACGATTGCCCTTATTGCGGAACGCTTTGTAGTCGGGTCCGGAGTCGGCCCGGTTACGTCGCGCTTCCACCTTATCCATGGGTCGATCCCGATCGAAGATGAAGGTGAACTTCCAGTGGTGCGTGTCATCGATCGGCACGTGCCAGTTCAGGGAGTGACCGTTGCTGGTAGAGAGACCGCCGAAGCAGAAAGTGGCGGGCATGATGAACGTGCCGATAGAGAACCGCCATCCGTCCGCGCCGGGCGTGATCTTGAGGTGCTGCAGGCCGTAAGGCTTGAGCCGCGCCTCCGCCCACTCGTTGTGGGCCTTGGGGCCCTTGAACGGCCCCAAGTCGCCGTTGACGGGCCCATTTCCGGTCGGGCCGCGCCGGCCGGCATGCAGATACGAGGTGTGGATCCAGTCGTAATTGCCCTCACTGCCCTGCAGATAGTTGCACTCGCTGAACAGCTTGATCGAGAAAACATGCTCTTCGGGGAGGGTGAGCCACTCGTAGGCAGGCAGCAGCGGCGGCTCACCAGGTCCCATATAGGTGAAGATCGCGCCCGAGCGCTCCACGCAGGGGTAGGCGCGGTGCTGGATCTTCTCGTGAAAGGTGCTGCCGGCCGGCTCGCCCGGCTGCTCCAGACACTTCCCGTGGACGTCGTACAGCCAGCCGTGATAGATGCAACGAAGGCCACCATCCTCGAGGCGGCCATAGCTGAGATCGGCTCCGCGATGCGAGCAATGGAGCCCGAGCAGTCCGGGGCGGCCCTGCTCGTCGCGGAATAGAACTAATTCTTCACCCAACAGCTTCACCGGCACCGGCGCCCCACCGGGCGGCAGCTCCTCCAACAACGCGACGGGCTGCCAGTAGCGGCGCATCCACTCGCCCGCGGGCGTCCCCGGGTTGGTGATGGTCAGCAGCTCATTTTCTTCAGCAGTCAGCATGCAGTCCTCCCGTAGGTCGCCGAACCGAACATTCTAAGCTTCACCCGCTGCTAGCTCTTTCACATCACTAGAAATGCGCAGCCAAGCCGGCGCTGGGCGTCCATTGGGTTAGTGGCCGACCCTCGGCCAGCGCCCGAAGCTCGCGGGACCAGACTTTGCGCAGGAGACTGATGCCCAGATCGGCCCGGCCGAGGTGATCATCTGCGCGGACCGGCATCGTCCCCTGGCCGACCATGGCGACGTAATCCTGTACTTCCTGCACCGTGTAGGGATCGTATGGCCCGTGGATGACGTCCCGGATATGGAGCGTCCCAGCCAGGATGGCATCGCCGAGCTCCGGAACAGAAAGGCGCGTGCCGGGCTGCTCGGGATCACGCGCTGCCAGCTTACGCGCCCCTTCTGGCGTCGGATGCATGACCGAGACACTGAAGGCCGTGTGGTGCTCGTCGTCGATGGGCACCCGGAAGAACGTGTAATCGCGGCCCTCGATTTCGTCCTCTGACCGCTTGGGGAGCTTGAACATGTTGCCACTCGGCATCAGAAATTTGGCCCGCTGCGTAAGGCCAGTCGAATCCTTGGAGCGCACGCTGACGGTTAACCCAAACTCGGTTTCGTCGGCCGATTCGACGCGAGGTATTTCCGTATCTTCGGTGGACACGTCCCGGTGAACAAAGCAGATGTGCGTCAGGTCGGGCGTGTTCTCATTCCGATGAAAGAAGTTGCATGGCCAGTCGGCCCGTCCGGCCTGGAGCACGCCGTGGGGGTCCTCGAACGCCGGACGGCGGGGCAGCGGGGGCGGTTCGCCCTCGCCGAGGTAGGCGAAAATGAGGCCGAGGTACTCCTGTGTTGGATAGGCTGGGATCCCGATTTTTTGGCAGAAGGGTTCCGGCTCGGCCGGCTGCTCCACACACTGGCCGCTGGAGTCGTATTTCCAGCCATGGTAGAAGCAGCGGATATCGTCCCCCTCAATCCAACCGGTGGAGAGCTGGGTGCCCCGGTGCGCGCAACGAAAGGCGAGGAGATGAGGTGTTCCAAGGGCAGATTCCCCCCGGAATAACGTGAAATCCTCACTCATAATGCGAATGGGCACAGCCCGTCCGGGCAAGAGATCAGCTCCCACGTATACGGGCTGCCAGAACAGCCGCATATACCGCCCCGCCAGGGTGCCGGGACCCGTATGCGCGAAGTCTGTCCAGTCGGCCTCGGCAGATAGTTGGTCTGTATCGTTCGCGCCGTGGTCGTCGGTTGATGCCATTTGGTGTCTCCTTGCTGTGAACGACCTAGCCCGATCCGGACTGCTAGACTAGCAGCCGTCCCAAGCCCCGTCAAGAATAACCGTGGCCATGTTGCCCGAGCCCCTTGGGCTTGCCAGCGGTGCGTTCGGGACCTTACAAGAAACGTGGAGGATGTGATGGCGGCAGGAGGCATTCGATCTCGCTACGTGATGGCCGGACCCGTGCGCACGCACTACTCGGAGGTCGGCGACAACGGACCAGCGGTTGTGCTCTGTCATGGTGGCGGCGCTGGCTCATCCGGCGAGGCCGGATTCGGGCCCCTGTTGCCGCTGCTGGCCGAGCATTTCACCGTCTACGCTATCGACTCGGTGGGCGGCTACGGCGACACGGACCCCTACTTTCCTTGCGTGCGCGGTGTCCAGAGCCGAGTCGAGCAGATCGAAGATTTCGTCGACGCTCTGTGCCTCGACCAGATCTGCATCGCTGGCAACTCGCAAGGGGCGTGGGTAGCCGCCAAGTACGCACTGGGCCATCCTGACCGCGTGAGCAAGCTCTTCCTGGTCGCCAGCGCCACCATCGCCCAGGCCATGGGGATCCAGACTCCTGAGACGGAGGGCATGCGCGCCCTGCGCGACTACGACGGCACGCGCGAGTCGATGCGTCGAGTGCTGGAGGCCCTCATCTGGCACCAGGAGATCATCACGGACCGCCTGATCGACATCCGCAATGAGGCCGCCAATCGGCCGGGCGCCGCCGAAGCGCGCCGGGCCTTCCAGGAGGGCATGAACAAGTTCACGCGCGACCCCGATCTGCGCCTGAACTTCGAGATGAAGCACAGCCTGCCTCGGCTCACCATTCCCACCGCATTCGCGTGGGGGGAAGAGGACCGCTTCGCGCCCGCGACTCTGGGACGAGAGCTGGAGAAAATGCTGCCCAACATCCCGTTCCATTTCATCCCCGAGGGCGGGCACCAGGTGCAGAACGACCAGCCGCAGGCCGTCGCCCGCCTCATGATCGAGCTCTTCAGCCAGTAGGATGGCGGCGGAACGGCCCGGCCTGAAGCGCGCCGTCGCGGCTCTTGAACACCGCGACTTTCGATTCTTTTACCTCGCTCTACTTGTGTCTGCTCTCGGCAGCAGCCTCCAGGGCATCGCCAACATGTGGCAGATCTACGAGATCACGGGTTCCGCGCTGCAATTGGGCCTGACTGGCCTGGCCCGGGCTATCCCAACCATCGCCCTCTCACTGGCGGGCGGAGTCCTCGCCGA
>DASXTD010000306.1:0-2384 GCA_036505655.1 Chloroflexota bacterium | reverse complement strand
GCTGGTTGGGGAGGCCCAGGTTGGGCCACTCATTCAAGAGTTCGAGCTTAATACGACGGACGCCTTCAACCTGCAGGATTACGTTTCGCAGGTTGGCCAGGGCGTCCTCGCGGACCGCGATCAGGAGCAGCTCGGGCGCACGGACGCAGGCATCGTCCTCCTGCGCAAGGTTTGGGAGCGGGAGCTGCGGGCTCTCGCCGAAGGCAGGCCGCTGGCACGATGGAACGCCGAACGGGTGGGCCTCGAAGAGAGGGGAGCAAACTCAGAGCACGGCTCCGGATTAAGCAAGGTCCGCGCGGGCGGCTGGTTCAAACAGAACTAGGAGTTGGGGAATGGCACCCGTCCTACGCCTGGCTCCCTTTGCCCTGGCCGTGGGGCTCCTCGCGTGTTCCGCCGGCCCGGCCCGCCCTCTTGAAACGTCTAGCGGCCCCACCAGCCCAGCCGCCCCCACGAGCATCACGGTGGCTCAGACCACCACGGTGCATGCGTACAACTTGCGCGAGTTCTCGAACCCCTCCGGCGGCGGTGCGGCGCTTGTCGAGATCCATACGGCGGGACTCGTCTCGCAGGACGCCACCGGCAATCCAGAGCCCCGGCTGGCGAGCCGGCTTCCTAAATTGGAGGACGGCACCATCGTCGCGCTCCCCGATGGCCGAATGGAGACCACCTGGAAGATGAGGCCCAACGTGCAATGGCACGACGGGGCGCCGTTTACCGCCGACGACATCGTGTTCAGCCTCGATGTCGCCCGACGGCTCGATATCTTGTCCTCCACCGCCGCGCCCATCCGCCAGGTGGACAGCGTGCGCGCGTCCGATCCGATGACGGTCGTGGTGACGTGGAAAACTACGTTCTATCGGGCGCTCGATCTGACCTACCGAACGCTGTGGCCGTACCCAAAGCACATCCTCGGAGATGCGCTCGAGGCAGACCCCGAGAGGTTCGAGGCGTTGCCTTACTTCTCGACGGACTACGTCCATCTCGGGCCGTTCAGGCTGGTCGAGTTCGGGCAGGGAGACATGCAGGTCTTCGAGCGGTTCGATAGCTACTTCCTGGGCCGTCCGAAGGTCGACAAGATCATCATCCGAACCATTTCGGACCCCAACGCGGTACTCGCCAACCTCAAAGCGGGAGCCATCGATATGGCCTCAGAGAGCACGCTGGCCGCGAATGCCGCGGTGTCGCTGCGCACCGAGTGGCAGGAGAGCGGAGCCGGCTCGGTGTTCGATCGGCAGGACAACTGGCGCGCGCTATGGGTGCAATTCGACCCTCAATGGGTCCGGCCGGTCGAGCTGAGTCAGGATGCGCGGATTAGACGCGGCTTGCTTCTCGGGTACGACCGATATGCCATCAGCGAATTCTTGTTCCCGGGTTTTCCCAACAGCCGCAGTGATGGCTTTGTTCTGTCCAGGGACCCCCGCAGTGCAAGCGTGGGCCAGACCTTCGAGCCGTTCAAATACGACCAGGCGCAGGCGCTTCGTACGCTGACGGAAGCCGGATGGAGCCGTGCGCCGGATGGCCGGCTGCTTGGTCGCGATGGACATCCGGTGCAGATCCAGATTCGATCTGGCGGGCCGCAGTACACGCAGGAGGTGGCGCTCATCGCGGATTTCTGGCGGCAGCTGGGCATCGACCCGGAGCAGTTCGTGGAGAGCCCGGCTCAGGCCCGAGACAATGAATCTCAAGCCAAGTTCCCCGGCGTCTACGGCAATGCGCGCGGCACCGGCGATGGTGTGTTCGTGAACCTCGATAGTCGCCTCCAGTCGACGGCCGAGACCCGATGGAGCGGGGCCAACATTGCCCATTACTCCAACTCGGCGCTCGACCGCTTCAACGATCGGCTCCAAGGCACCATCAACCGGGAAGCCCAGGGGCCGATACTGAAGGAGATGGCGGACATCCTGGCGAGCGATCTGCCCGTGATGCCGCTCTATTTCCGGATTGCGTTCGCGGTCACCACCAACGGGGTTCGTGCCTTGGACGACTACGCAGCGATGAGCGACCAGGGGTTTATGGCCCGGAACGCCCACCTCTGGGACAAGGGCTGAGGGACTGGGCAACGCAGGAATGGAGCGCTATGGCAGCGCCTCGCGCGCCTCGAGCAGTTGCGCTAGACGGCGGCCCGGTTAGGTAGTAGCCAGAAGGGCTGGGACCAGGCCGTGTAACCGTCAGCGCGCACGGCTTCGACGCGAATCCACCGCTCCCGGCCCGTGGGTTGATAGCTCGCTTGCGCCGCAGGTCCTTCGGCGACAACCCGGAGATCCTGGTCGATGAAACGAATGGTGGCCGCATCTGGGCTTCGCGCAATGATGGCCCCCGATGCGACTCCGAGTTCGCTGAAGGTAGGCCCATTCGACGCATAGAAAGCGCCCCGTTGCAGGGCC
>DASXTD010000305.1:0-1946 GCA_036505655.1 Chloroflexota bacterium | reverse complement strand
GTTGTAGTCGAGGTTCTCCAGCTCGAGCGTGTCGGTGAGCACCACGTGGTCGCCTTCCAGACCGTAGGACCCGTGAACCAGCTCTCGTGCGTTGTACTCGAGCAGCTGGCGGAAGAGCTCGCCGCGTCGCGGCTCGCTGGCCGGCAACTCCATCACTCGAACCCGCAGAATCACTACCGGCGGCGCATAGTGCACCACGACCTCGGCGTCGTCCGCCGTGCGAGCCACCCAGAGGTTGGGCTCGATTTCCCTGACGATCAGGCTGCCCCCCTCGAAACGGTCGAGAAACGATTGGATGTCTTCGCGGGTGATCATCGATGAGCTCTCCCCAGCAGCGGGTTCGCCTGGCCATTCGCGAGGAGAGGCGCCGAGAAATGTAATTCGTGGCAAGTCATTGAGTCTCCCCCCGAAGCACCCGGCCTTGCGGGTCGTGGGTTTGGGCCAGAAGCCGCTCGGTGAAGTCGACCCGCTCCTCCAATTCGGCCACTCGAGAGTGCAGCATGTCCACCTCACCCAAGCGCTGGTGCAGTTGCTCCACCTCGGCCCTGAGGGCCGCGTCGCCGCCTCCCTTCCCCTCCAGTCGACGGGCGAAGGCGCGCATCAGCGGCCACAGAATGATGACGGTCGCAGCCAGCGCGGCGATGACGATCAGGAGGACAATCGGGGGACCACCCTGGTTCATGAAGATCAGATTGGGATCGAAGGGTGGCGTGGGCGGCGGCACCGGCCCTTGAAGCATCATCGGGCACTTTCTCCCTTCCCAAGCTCACTGCGCTCCTGGCTACTCAGCAGGATCCGCTCCGCAAAGTCGACTCGCTCATGCAGCTCCGCCACCTCCTGCCGGAGGGCATCGACCTCGGCCAGTAGCTCGGGGTCTTGAAGCGGATGGGTGTGACCTCGCAGGCGGTCGGCCAGTGCCTTGCCTACCGGGCTGATGGAGAGAAGGAAGAGGGTTCCTCCTCCGAAGATGAACGTAACGGCCAGTATCGATTCCATGTCCATTCCCGGTTCGGCCCCCTGCGCATGGCGGCGCAGCCTTCGAGCGACTCCCTAGGTACGAGCCGAGCCCCCTGGTTGTTTCACAACGAAACGGCCACCTTTATCAGGGCGATCGTGGGAGGACGCTACACCAGTTCCACCGCCTGTATCGCGGCCAGGGAAACCGCTATCTCGGTTTCATCGTCACCCGCGGGCCGGAGATAGACTTCATGGGCGGCTACGTGGGTATCTACACTCATCGGAATCCCAACCAGCTCGGTTTGCGCCGTGGTGGTGATGCGGACGAGTTGTTCGTGGCCGCCGGCGTAACCCAGCAGCGCGACGATGTCCTCGTAGGTCATCTGGACTCCCCTGAGACTGGAACTCATAATCTAGGCTTCGTGGACGTGCCTCGCCATGCGAATGCTTCTATTTGCCTATGCGTGATCCAGTAACCCCGCTGGGTCATTGGGTGACGGAGCCAGCTTCGAGTGGTTCCCCGGAGTAAGGAGAAATCATGCTGAGATCTGCTTTCATAGTCACCCTGGCGTTGCTCCCCGGGTTGACCGGCCAAGCTGCCGCACAACGCAGGGCACAGCCGGAGGCCTCCGGTGAATCGGAAAAGGCCCTAGCGGTGACCATCGCCGGAAAAATCGGAGGCAAGAGCTACCAGGCGAGTGGCACTGGGACGTGCCGCCACGCTCCGGATGCCTCCCTTGGCGGACTATCGGCGTCGCTCTGGATGGTCCAGTATGGCGGTTCGCGCGAGGCAGCGCTCAAGCAACTGAACCTGACGCTCTGGCGCCCCAAAGACGGCAGTCCCGACCGGCTTTCTCTCTCGGTTGAGACCGCCTCGGGTTCTCACCGCATCCAGACCGGAGGACAGGGTGAGAACGCGGGCGAGGGTACCGTGACGATTTTGCCGAGCGGTCCAGGTGGGAGGCTCGAGATCATCGGGAAGGAAGCGG
>DASXTD010000304.1:0-2528 GCA_036505655.1 Chloroflexota bacterium | reverse complement strand
ATCGAGCGCCACGTGTGTAGTACCCTTGTCCATGACCGGCCTCCTTTCGCATGTGGCTCTGTTCGCCCTCGGAACAACCCACGCTTACTTTGCGATACGGTAGGCCGGTCCTTCCATATGGTCTAGGGTGAAAGGTGCTCGGTCGGCCCACGGGACAACGGCAGTGGCTTCGGTCGGCGTGACGCCCGTGCGCAAGCGGTTGATGAACTTGCCGCGATATCCCGATAGGGCCAAGATGACAAGTTCTACGTAGAGTAGGGCGAGCTGCCGCGCCTGAACACGTGCGGGACCAGAAGCCTGTTCCAAAACTGAACGGCGAGCCGGCTTCGGATGGACCAGCGCATTCCGCATCCTCGTGATGACGCTGGGACCGTCGTCTGCCACGGAATGTTGAGGCCTCGTCGCCGCGGCCCACTTCCACACCGCTTGTAGTGACGCTGGTATAGCTGTCGGGATTCGTAAGGTCGAAAGTAATTCCCGCAGGCGTTCCTGTGAGGAAAGCTTATCGAAGTGTGATGCAGAGAGCACGCCTCTGTCTCCGACGACGAAAATCCAGGCCAGCAGCTCCAGCGTTGTATGCGCGAGAATTAGGCTGCCTTCAATGGCGCCAGCGTTCAAGTTCGCCTCGATGTACCAATGAACCGCTCCGGCCAATGGACGCTTCCAGAGGGGCCGGTTCCAGAGTTCGCAGAAACCGTCAAACGCGACGGTAACCTCCGAGACGTCACGGAGAGGGAACCAGGATGCAACGCCCTGCCAGTCTGTGAGGAGCGCCTCGCTGCTCCACTCAGTCCACAGCGCCCCCCGGCGGCCCATCCCCTCGAGAACCAACGGGCCGCACCAGAATCCTCGGGCGAACGAGAGGAAACGGTGCAGGCACGAGGACAGGTCCTCGATGTCTCGGCGTCGAAAGGCCCGCCCATCGGCGCGTTCAATGATTCCCACGTGCGTCATCGCATATCCGCCATTGGCGCGGAGCGAGTTCTCGCGCTGGTCGAGTTGTGGGTCTTGGTCCAGGTAGATGCGCCATTCCTCGTGCATGAGGGTCAACCGCGATCGGCTCGGCCACGGGCCGTACCTCCCACGAAACACCACGCGCGCACCGATGTAGTTGTGGAAGTTAGGCACATGAAGCTTGACCGACCGCACCATCCTGTTTGGTCCGAGTCGGAAGAATCCTTTGACTCTTCCCCGCAGGTGGAGGACCTCGCCCCACGTCGTTCCCGTGATCGAAGCTTGAGCGAAGCCGGCCCGGTTGGGCAATTGGAGCGTCACTGTAGAAAGTGGTCGGTCAATCAGCCCGCCACTGGTGACTGCCCCATCGAATCGTACGGTCGGGTGCGGTAGACACGTCAGCCAGATGTTGCCTGTCAACTGCCACGTATTCTTCCGGTAGGAAAGCGAGAAAGGCCCCGCGTAGATCCTGAACGGCTTATTCGGGGGAACGATCGGGTACTGGGTGCGACACGCCCTTGGCAATCCGTGCGCGATCTCGCGCAGACGTTTGCTCAACGTGGCGCCGGCGCTCGCCCGCTGAGGGACGGCGCTGTCGTTCACTGGCCGTGCTGGGCGTTTCGTTTGGTCACACCCATGACCATGAGCTCACATAATGAAGGACTCTGAAAGCTCATCGTATCAGGCTGCTCAATCCTGTCGGCTCCCGACCCAGCGCCCCTGCCACCAGGCGATGATTACTTTCATCATGTTCCCGCGGCCCGGGGCCTGACCCCTGAAGCGGAGATCATGTGGGCCGTCTGCCCTCTTGGGCCCTGGTCGCCAACGTCCCCCGGGCATGCGTTCGTCTGGCCTCACCCCGCCGACGATATCAACATGGGTCAGCGTGGCTGTGCTCGCGGAATGACGTGATCGCCAACGGCGGGGGTCCTGCTGGCCGCGCTCGGGGTGCGTCCGACTGGCTCGGCGTGGCCGGATATCCTCGTCGGGCTCGCGATCGCCGCGCTCTTTGGAACGTCCCGCCGTCGCCGTGATCCGTCAGGCCCTCGCCATTCGTCAGCCGGCAAGCTGAGACACTACCGCTTGTCCCCGGCGGCCGGCTGGCCGATGATTGGCCCCATGCTCCGATCCCTGCGCGCGCTGATCCTGGCCCTGCTCGTCGCCGCGCCGCTTTCCGCCGAAGCGCAGCCGGCGGGGAACTGGTGGGAGAGACTCCGGGCAGACCCGAATGCGACCTTTGCCGGCGCTGTAGCTGCTTTCACGCTCGCGTTGGTGCTCGTGGGAGGCTGGCAGGCTCGACGGCTTCGGCAGACTGTCGAGGCCACGAAAGCCGCTGAGAGACGAGAGCTTCGAGCGTACGTCGGCGTCAGGGAACTGGCGCTCAAGCTTCCCGGATTTGATGAGCCAGCCTACACACCGGCCGACCTTACTCCTGGGTATGTCCACAAGGATTTCGTGCTGGTAACGATGGAGAACTTCGGGCAAACACCAGCCTATGACGTCGCCATCCACGTTAACTGGCAGTCGATGCCTTACCCCCAACGCCTGCCAACCAATTTCTCCTATCCCGACTA
>DASXTD010000303.1:0-7526 GCA_036505655.1 Chloroflexota bacterium | reverse complement strand
ACGACTATTGCCGGGAGTCGCGGCCATGAACTGCTTTCGTATGCTCTATCGGCATCGGACCCTGATCTGGAGGCTCACGGTGCTGGATTTCAAGGTCCGATACGTGGGCTCACGGCTGGGCCTGCTCTGGATGCTGGCGATGCCGCTGCTGGTGTTGGGCACCTATCTGCTTTTGTTCGGGAAGATCCTGGGCGTACGTCCTGATCCCGACCTATCCGGATTGGACTATGGACTGTTGATCGCCTGCGGGCTCTTGCCGTGGCTGGGCTTTTCCGAGGGCGTGATGCGGGGCACTGGTTCTGTGCTCGCCCAGCGCAACCTCATGAAGAGTACGGTATTCCCGATGGAGCTGATCCCTGTGACGGCGGTCTTCGCGGGGCTGGCGGGGCAACTGTGCGGCCTTGCGTTGCTGCTGCTCGTGCTCGGTGTCAGGGGCGCGCTGGGCCTCCATGTCTTGCTGCTCCCGCTGCTGGTAGCACTCCAGGCGTTGCTGACGATTGGCATCGTATGGTTCCTCTCCTGCGTCAACATCCTCTACCGGGATACGTCCCAGGCAATCGGGCTCCTAATGGTGCTCTTGATGTTTCTTTCCCCCATCGCCTATACGCAGGCGATGGTGCCGGCGGGGCTGGAGCTGGTGGTCCGGTTGAACCCGCTTTCCTATTTGATGGAGGGATACCGTCAGGTATTGCTGTTCAACCATGCGCCGAATCTTCCGGCACTGGCTGTCTTCGCGGTCCTGGCGCTGGTGGCCTTGCTGGCCGGCCATCGCTATTTCATGCGTCTGCGGCGGGTCCTGCCGGACTTTGTGTGAGAGATATGACCGCAATTGCTGTCAAGAACCTGTCGAAGATGTACAAGCTGTACAACGGGTCGTATTACCGGCTCCTGGACTTCCTCGGATTCACGGGCAGGGAGGCAGTGTGCCATTACGATGAATTCTGGGCTTTGAAGGGTGTGACGTTCGATATCGCCCGGGGCAGCACGGTGGGTGTGATTGGCCGGAACGGAGCAGGGAAGAGCACCTTGCTGAAGCTTCTCTCAGGAGCCAGCGCGCCCACGCGGGGAGAGGTCGCAGTAAGCGGGCGGATGTCGGCGCTGCTGGACCTGGGTACGGGGTTCCATCCGGATCTGTCCGGGCATGAAAACATTTTTGCCAGCGGCCTCTACCTGGGCCTCGATCGGCCGGCGATGGAGGCGCTCTACGATGAGATCGTGGCCTTCGCGGAATTGGGTGAGTTCCTCCATCGTCCCGTCAGGACCTATTCTGCCGGCATGCAGATGCGCCTCGCGTTCTCGGTGGCAACCAGCGTGCCGACGGACATCCAGCTCATCGATGAAGTTCTCGGTGTGGGCGACGCCTATTTTTTCGGTAAATGCCTCCAGCGGTTCCGCCGGTTCCAGGAGGAAGGGCGGACCACGGTCCTGGTTTCGCATGACCAGGCGACGGTCCTGCGGCTTTGTTCTCGCTGTCTCTGGATTGATCGGGGCGTTGTTGTCGCGGACGGACCGCCGCTTAAGGTGATGACGGCGTATAACGAGGCGATCTATGAAGCGCGGGATCGCCAGGCCAAAGCCGGCCGCGCCGATTCCGGTGCGGATCGGGGAGGGGCGCGCGCGCTCAGGGAAATGAAAGCCGTCCAGATAGACGGTGTTGAATTTACGGATGCTGCCGGTGTCCCCACTCGTTGCGTTTCAACGGGCGATGTGCTGATTGTGCGTGTGGGCTACACCTCCCGAGAGACGTTGCATGAGGCGGTCGTCGCCGTGGTCGTCTACCGCGACGACAATCTGCAAGTCTGCAATGCAATCTCGAGCCTGGACGGAATTCACCTGGAGCTGCGTGAGGGGAGGGGAGCGGTCGAAGTCGTCTTCGAGCGCCTGCTGCTCGCTCCGGGCGAATATACGGTCGGAGTGGGGATTTACCCCTCGCTGGATTTGACTGATGCCCATAGCGCCCAGCATGCCGCCATCTGGCATCAGCCCCTGTCGTTCGTGGTCCGCAGGCCGTTGGGTGTGGCGGTGGATCTCGGCGTCGTACGCCATCCCATGCAATGGCGCCTTGCCGCTCGCTCTTCGGAGGTGGTCGTCGGTTCCTCCATCGAGGAGAAGTCATGAATCCGATCCTGGACAAGACCCAGCCCTCGCCGAGCACTCAGGCGAACCTGCAGCGGCGCTACCGGCAGTGTTACGAACGGATCGCCGAAGAAGACCTCGTCAAACCGCTCGAAGGGAACAAGCACGTCCGCAACGTCCCGTTCCTCCGCATGATCGGCGAGGTGCGCGGCAAGACGGTGCTCGATGTGGGATCGGCGCAGGGCCTGGTGCTGGATGGGTTGAGAACGGCGGCGCTCACGGTCTGCGTGGACTTGGCCCAGGCGTACATGCGCGTCGCCCGCGAGCGCGGGCACCAAGCCGTGGTCGGGGACGGCGAGGCGCTGCCGTTTCGGGCCGGCGCATTCGATGTCGTGATCTGCACCGGTGTGCTGGAGCATGTCTTGAATGCGGAGGCGGTCGTCCGGCAAGTTGAACGCATTCTGAAGCCGGACGGGTCGTTGTTCGTCCTCGTCCCGTGGAAAGAAGATCTGGGGAAGTACGAGGCATTCGAGGGAGTCTACGAATTCACCCACCTGAGGTCTTTTGATGAGGAGGCGATCCGGAAACTCTTCCGGAGTTTTCGAATCGCAAAGCGGCGGGGTGTCGAGCCGAAAATTGAACGACCCCCTCATCTCAAACTCCTGGATTGCTTTCCGGCGTTCGTAGGGCGCTTCTTTCAGTTTGCGGGCCGCATCGGGCGGCGGGTCCCTTGGCGGCTGCAAAAGTATTACTGGAAGGCGCATTATGCCTATTGGGGCTGGTACTGGGGGCAGCTGGCGCGTCTGCCAGCCTGGGACTGGCTCTGGCTATGGTTCTATCCACCGTTTCATATGATTTTCGAGTTCAAGCCGCGGACGTCCCAGGACGTGTCCGGGAGGCGTCCATGATGCAGTCAGCGTCTCAGGGTGTTGTGATGTTCGTGATGAATGATCTGCTCAACGACCCGCGTGTGCAGCGCGAGGCCCGTTCGGCGGTCCGGGCTGGCTTTTCGGTCAAGGTCGTCGCAACACAGAGCGACCGATGTCGAGTCGAACGGGAAACCCTGGACGGCTATGAGGTGGTGCGGGTGCCCGTTCGCCACTTCGGGCTTGTGTCTATTGCCTTCCGATGTTTGGGCCTGTTCTTGTTGATCATGCCGATACTCAAGGAAGGGGCCAGATGGGCTCTGGAGCTACCGCCGGGACCTGAAGCGCCAGGGCGCGCCCAGGGGACACCCAGCCGGCTCCGTCGGATCAAATGGGGCTTGATGCGGGTGGTCGGGCTGCTGCTCCTGCCGCTCCGGTTGGTTCGGCCTCTCTTACTGCGCCGGCTGAATCTGACACATCAGGCGGACGCTCCGTCTGAGACGGCTCCCAACGAGACTTCCCGGGGAGTGCTACGGTATCTGAGCGAAACGGGATTCATGCTGGACACCCTCTGGATTTCCCTGGCTATGCTGTGGGCGGCGCGGTCCGCGCGGGCCGCCGTGTTCCACGGGAACGACTTGCCCACCCTGCCCGTGACGACCTGGGCGGCGCGCCTTTACGGCGGGAAGACCCTCTATGATTCGCACGAGCTCTGGGTCGGGATGAATCCCGAGAATACGCTCTTCTTCGATAGGGCGTCGCGTTGGGTGGAAACCCGGTACATCCGCCGCATGGACGCTGTCGTCACGGTCAACGACCTCATCGCGGATGAGTTGCGCCGACGGTATCGGATTCCCCAGCCGACCGTGGTGATGAATTGCCCGGAGCCAGCGATTTCCTCGCAGGCGGTCACGGACCATTCCATTCGTGCTACGCTTGGACTCTCCCCTGAGATTCCTCTCATCCTGTACCAGGGACGCTACGAGCCGGGCCGCGGCCTGGAGGAGTTGATCGAGAGCGGTCGGTACCTGACGAGGGGCGTCATCGTCTTGCGAGGGTATGGCTCCAACGAAGACGACCTGCGTCGACGCGCGGCCGAACTCAGTGTACCGGGACGCGTGTTCCTGGTGGAACCGGTTCCGATGGCCGACCTCGTCCCTGCTGCTGCGGAGGCGGACGTGGGGGTCGTTCCCTATACGGCCTATTCGCCAGGCTATTATTACGCGTCGCCCAACAAGCTGTTCGAATACATGATGGCCGGACTGGCGATCGCCGTCAGCAATCTGCCGGTTTTGGAGAAGATCGTGAGGGATCACGACCTGGGGGTTGTCTTCGACCCTGCCGATCCGCGGCACATCGCGGCGCAGTTGAACGCGCTGGTTGAAAATCCAATGAGGCTCCGTACCTGCCGGGAGAATTCGGCCCGTGCGGGACGGGAGCGTTTTCACTGGAACCATGAAGGCGGCAAACTGATCAATCTCTACCAGGCGTTGAGCCGACAAGAGATGTCCGCTGTTCAGCACGGCGGCTCTCAATGAACCTTCTTGCACAGACGCGTATGAGCATTCGTACTATCACGGGCATGCTCGTTCTGCTCGTTTTGGTCTCTGTCTTCGGTTATATTCAATTGGGCACCCCGTCCACCGCAGTTTTTCCCGATACAGTGTCGGCAGAGAAACAGAAGTCGGCGGCGAGCCCCGGCGCTTCCGACGCACTACCGGACGTTTACAGTGACTTGACGTCTTGGGCGCTGAACAATCTCAAATACATGGGTCGATTGTCATTTGCCCAGGCGGCTGAGCTGGCGGCACGGGTCAAACCGGCTGCGACAACTCCTGCAGCCTTGCCGATTACCGCGTCGAGCAAGACGCTACAGGATTACCAATCGGCGTTTATCCAGAAAGAAAATCATCGGCTCGGGCTCGATGGTCCGCACCGCCTGGCCCCGTTCCGCGTGCGTCAGCATGAAGTGATTCACCAGAGTTTCCAGGGCGTGACCTATGATATTGAAGTCATGACCTGGGATGCCTATCCCGGCTTCCCTGTCGCGGCCAACATTTACCGGCCCAGCAAGCCGCTGCAGCCGCGCCTGCCTGTCGTGATCGTGCCGCTAGGTTGCCAGACGCATCTGGCGGTGCACAATGACCTCAGCAGTGTCCAGCGGCGGGCGACGAACCTGGCCTTACGAGGGTTTCTGGTTTTTTCGATGGCCAGCGGGGTTTGCTTCAACGGCTTGGCTGGAGAGCGACTCGAGAACAGCTACGCATTTGAACAGTATGGGCGCATGTCCGGGTCAGGTTTCTCTTCCCGTGCGATTGACCTACTGATGTACCTGCGGGCGGTTGATTATCTCGCTACGCGTGAGGACGTTGACATGCGGCGGATCGGCGTTACCGGCTATTCGTACGGCGGCGGGCTTGCGTTTGAATTGGCCATTCATGATCCCCGTATCGCGGTCGTCGGTCTTGTCGCCACGTCGATCGATTCCGCAAGTGAGATAGACTCACGATATTTTGTCTACCGGAAGCATCCGGCCATGTGTTGCCGAACACCGGATCTCTATGTGGATACATGGCCGGCCCCTTCCATGTTTGGGCCTGAGACTGTGCAAATGCCGGTGCTCCCCAACGAATGGAACGCCTCGGGGAGTGTGCTGCTGCTGGCCCCGCGTCCATTTTTCATCGTCCAGGGTCGGCAAGACCCCGGGACGTCAGTGCCGGCCAGCCGGAAGCGCATCGAGGCGCTGGCCAAGTTATATCGCACGGTCGCGCCTGATGCGCCGCCTCCACAGGTTCAGTTTGTGGATGGTTCGCACAACTATGACGCGCAGAGGCGGCGTCTCCTGACAGACTGGTTCGTCCGGGTACTGCATGCTGAGCAGAGCCTGCCTCCACCGCAGGATCGGTTCGAGCATGAAACCGTCATCCTGGAGCGGAAACTGCTGGAACGCACGCCGTCTGATTTCGGAAAGGTCAGTTTGCACGATATCCATGCGGAACGGGCGCTGGCGACGATCAAGCAACAGCGTGCGCAGCAGCCCTTCAGCAGACGGAGTCCCCAGGACGCGCGCGCCTTGCTGCAGACGTTGCTCATGCTGCCGGCTGGGGACGAGCCTCAGTCTGGACGGCCGATCATGTTGGACGACCGAGGCTTCACCGTGGCGGGGACCGCGGTGTCTGCACGCTTCTGGTTGCTTCAACTCACTCGGCGATTGAACGCGGCTGCGTTGACGCTGGCTCCCGAAGGGGAGGTCGTGAGGGAAGTCGTCATGTTGCTTCTTCCCCATGATGTCCTCGTGCCTCCCTTGGACCAGCTGGCGACCGCTGTTTCCGCTCATCGGGCGGTCGTCGTCGTGTATTTGCCGGGATTCGGCTGGCTGCGCTCGGCACAGGATAAGCTGGGGAATCTGGCGATCGGCATGCCGGAAAAGTTGGGCCGGACGCTGTTGGGGGTGGGCGTGGAAACCGTACAGGTGGCGCTCAGCTTGACTGAATTCCTGTACCCCGGGACCGTCGTTAGGGGCAGGAGTGAAGGGGTGGATGCAGGAAACGTCCTTGCCTTTGCCACGGCGCTCGACACGCGGCTCAGCTCGGCACATCTGTATCATGCTGTTGCGACCTTTCAGGATTTTCTCGTCGCGGCGTCCCATCCGATCCCGGCGCCTACGCTCGCGATTCCCGGTCTTGCTGCCCATGTAGACATGCCGGATCTGCAGGCCTTGGCGTTGCCCCGGCGGATCGTGGTGAAGACACGGAGCGATTTGTCTGAATACGTATTAGACTTACGGCAGTAGATTGCGGGGCCATGTTGTCTAGCACCATTGACAAGCAGAACTCCGAATTTTGGAACGAGCTATGCGGGACGGGACTGGCCCGTTCGCTTGGGATCACGGAGCCATCGCCTGAGAGTCTGCGTTGCTTCGACGACGCGTACCTAGGCTTCTATCCCTATCTAGGGCACTACGTCTTCCCAGAAGACTTGAAGGGCAAGCGGGTGTTGGAAATCGGTCTGGGCTACGGCACGCTTGGGCAGCTCATCGCGTTGCAGGGGTGTCGTTATCACGGCCTCGACATCGCCGTGAATCCTGTCGCCATGATGCGCTATCGCTTCGCGCTTCTGGGTCTGGAAGGGACGCACCGGGTTCAGGTCGGATCGGCGCTGGAGATCCCATACAAGGACTCCTCCTTCGATTACGTGTACTCGATCGGCTGTCTCCACCACACAGGCGATCTGAACCGGGGGATCTCCGAGGTCTACCGGGTCCTCGCGAAGGGCGGGAAGGCCATCATCATGCTGTACCATCGCCACTCCTTCCGCCAACTGGTGCGTTTGCCACGCCTGCGCCTTCGTAATCTGGTGCGGCAGTGCTTCCGATCAACGAACGGGTCGCCGGGCTTTGCGCAGTGGGTGCGGGCCTTATATGACACGAACGCGAAGGGCGAAGCGGCGCCGCATACGGAGTATGTCTCGCGGGCGCAGGTCAGGAACCTGTTCAGCGCCTATCGAGGGGTCCGCATCGAAAGCCAGAACTGTGACCCGTTGATGCTGCCCCAAGGCCGTGTGGTGGTTTCACGCGAGAAACTG
>DASXTD010000302.1:0-5596 GCA_036505655.1 Chloroflexota bacterium | reverse complement strand
TGTCATCGTCGACCATGCTGAGGCCGATCCGCGGCACTTCCGCATCTCCCATCAGTCCCCAGTCGGGTCGGCGCTACTGGGCCATAAGGTGGGCGATAAAGTGACCGTGGATACTCCCGCCGGCTCGCGCCAACTAACCATTCAGGAAATCCGCTAGCCGCAAGCTCTAAACCAGAAAACCGCCTGGGCGAGCCGATCCTGGCGGGTCCTCCAAGTATCGTGCTCCTACCCCTGCAGGCTCAGCCTGCTACACTACGCGGGTTGTGTTCCCGCCTTTCCAACATATCGACGTGCGCCGCTTCGCCCCCACTGCGCCCCTCGAGCCCTGGCTTATCGGCAGTCCGGCCAGGGCGCGCCTTCCGCTCCTTGGTTTCGTCACGGTGCTCCTGCTGGTGGGCTCCTTCTTCCTCGGCTTCAGCCAGCTCCGAGACCGCGAAGTACTGGGGTTCGGTTCGCCCTCTGATTCTCTGACGGTCGCGACTGGTCGGACTGCGCCAGCCTTGGTCCTTGATGCCCGACAGTGGCCGCCCGTGGGGCGTTATACCGTCGAAGAAGGCGACAGCCTGCTCGGCATCGCCTTGGCGCTCGATTCGTCCAGAGATGTACTCGAGCTGGCGAATGGAATTGAAGATGCGGACCTCATCCAGCCGGGTCAAGTGCTCGTGGTACCGCCGCCGGGGACGAGCGCCCAGCGTGCCGACGCAATCAGCAGCTTGACCCAGATCGCCGCTGACCGAGCTGTGGACCCAGCGACCCTTGCTCTCTACAACGGAATTGCCCCACGCCTTGCCGCTCAGCCCATCGGTCGGGAATGGGTCTTGTTGCCGCCGGGCGCCGTAGCAGCCGACCCGCTGGCACCCGGAACGGTGGACGCGCATTCGTCTGGTTCGGATGAATTCGGAGCGGAGCGCCCCGCCGAGCCGATGCTTTACCAGGTGCAGGCGGGCGATACGTTGACCGACATCGCCTGGCGGCTCGGCATTGACGTGGACACCTTGGTCAACAACAACCAGAAGCTGGCCGACCCGGACAACATCCATCCGGGGGACCAACTCATGGTGCTCCCTGTCTCTGGGCTGCTCTACCAGGTAGCGCCGGGCGATACGCTGTCCGGCCTGGTAGATCGCTTTGGCGTCGACCTGGCGCCAGTCCTGCAGTTCAACCACCTTGACAATGTCGATCTGGTGCAGTCCGGCACGCAGCTCATCCTGCCCGGGGCTTCGGGCTTTCTGGGGGCAGGAGCCTCGTCGGTCTCGGTGCCCTATCGTTCCCAGCTGGACGGCACGCCCTGGGCGGCCGCCAATTGCGGGCCCGTAAGCCTGGGGATGGGCCTGGCGTCGCTAGGGATTGACCTATCGTCCGGCGAGCTCCGCCGCCAGGTGCTCATTGCTCAGGGTTTCGGCGGCAACGGTGTGGGCACGCTGATCGACGCCCTGGCGCGGACTGCCAGCAGCAATGGCGCCAAGCCGATGGGGCTATACGATGGCAACCAGGTGCACCGATGGTCGGTGGACGATCTGCGCGGGGAGCTTCGCGCCCGTCACCCCGTGATCGTGCAGGTCAAGTTCCGCGGCCTGCCCGGACGCACGTTTTCATCGTATTTCGGCGACCACTACATCATCTTGACCGGTCTGAGTGGCGACAGCTTCTTGTACAACGACCCACTCAACTCAGATGGGGCGGGCTACAACCGCCAGATCACCGCGGCACAGCTTCAGATTGCCATGAACGCGACGGATCGTCGCTGGGCCCACGCCGGCTTTGCCCTTACCAGGTAGCACCGGGAATGGTGGCTCCCTCTCCTGCCGCAGCGGGAGAGTGCCTGCCCTCAGCCTGACTGGGGGGAGGGGTGAGGCCCAATCTTCCCTCGCCCACCGCAGTGGGAGAGGGTGGGGTGAGGGCCGCCCTTTGGACCAGCAGGGCCAACCGATCCGGAAGGGATAATCACCCCTTCATGCCCCTACGGCCGCGGGTCCTGCCCGCTCCCGCCGTCGGGTTCTCGGCGCTGGCGGAGGAATTCTTCGAGGTGACGGACGATGTCCTCGCCCGCAGGCAAATCGACCGGCCCTGAGTCTTCCTCGCTGGTCTGATCGACCTCCACCGAGGGTTCCTCATCTTCATCGCCCAGCTCGATGCCCGCTTCGAGCTTCTTCACATACTCGGACACTTCCGGATTCTGGGCCAGCGCCTCATTGATCTGGCGTTCGAAGCGCCGGCCGGCGCGCTGCATGTCGGAAAGATCAAGCCCCAGGCCATAGATCGAATTGAGGCGAGTGAGCAGGCCGTGAGCAACTTTTGGATTGGGTGATGCCGAGATGTAGTGGGGCACGTTCCCCCACAAGCTGCCGGTGGGAATGCCCGCCTTGGCAAACATGTCGCTCATCACGCCTACGATGCCGGTCGGTCCCTGGTAGCGCGAGCGCTGGACTTGAAGCTCTGGGAACTGGGTCGCCAGCTCCGGATCGCTTGTCGTTCCCGTGACCCGAGGGGGCACGGTATGCGGAACCTGCGCCACCAGCCCGCCCAATGACAGCACACTGGTGACCCCGATCTTCTGGCAGACTTCGATGATCATCTCGCCAAAGGTTCGCCAACGCAGGTTCGGCTCAATCCCGATCAACAAAACGAAGTCGCGGTCCAGTCCCGGTTCGAGATGGAAGTGGAACGCGTTCTCGGGCCAGACGATTACCCGGTTCTGGTCATCGTCCAGGCGCACATGCGGCCGGACGCGAGCGAAGTTGTAGAAATTCTCGGCGTCCACGTCGGCGAACTTGGGTGCTTCCCAGCGATCGATGAGAAAACGAAGAGCGGTGGTGGCGACCGCCGAGGCATCGTTCCAGCCCGCAAAAGCTTGAATGAGAACCGGCCGGCGAAGATCAGGGTCCTCCAGCCAGTGAAGGTTATCCATGCGCTGATTGTACCCCTGCCCCTCTCCCATCGCTATGGAAGGCCAACGATCGCTCCATTAGCTCCCTCCTCGATCAGCAGCAATCCGTCCTGTGCCAGGCTCTCGCTCACGACCCTCCATCCGGCTTTTGGCTCGGCCACCCCGCGGGCCTGCAAGTCATCGGCCGCTAGGGTCAATGCTATGGCGCCCAGCGCGCCGAATTGCCGAACCGTTCGGAGAAGGTGGCCACGGTAATACCGAGTGGATCCTTCGTACTTTGGCGGAGATCGGTGCGGTATCGCGAAAGCCCGGTCGCGATTCCGGCAGCCGGGCCGTAAGGGGCAATCCTGGCAGCGGGGCTGGCGGGCCAGGCAGACGGTCGCCCCCAGGTCCATGATGGCCTGGTTCCAATCGCGGGCACGCCCCCTGGGCAGCAGCTCACGCGCCTTGGCCTCGATGGCTCGCGAGTCGGGAAGCTCCGTGAACGCGTAGCGAGCCACCACGCGCCGCACATTCGTGTCCAGGGCAGGCTCGTCCTGCTCGAAGGCGATGCTCAGGATGGCCCCGCACGTGTAAGGGCCAATACCGGGCAGCGCGCGCAGCTGCTCGGTATTGCGCGGCAGTTGGCCGCCGTACCGAGCTTCGACCTCCTGGGCGAGTTGGTGCAGGTAGACCGCCCGCCGGTTGTAGCCGAGCCCGCCCCAGATCTGGATGACTTCGGCACGCGGAGCGGCCGCGAGGGCCGCAAAGCTTGGGAACTTGGCCACGAACCGCTCGAAGTACCCGACCACGCGGTCGGCTTGCGTCTGCTGGAGCATGATCTCCGAGACCAGCACCCAATACGGATCAGAATCGCGTCGCCAGGGCAGGTCCCGCTGGTTCCGTACGTACCAATCGAGCAAAGCTGTGGATGGATCGAAGGTTTCGGCGCGTGCCTGCCCCGAGCGCCTGCTCCCTCTCCCTCTGGGAGAGGGTCGGGGTGAGGGCGGACCAGATCTGAGCCCTCCCTCCCCCCCCGCGGGGGAGGGTTGGGGAGTGGGGGGACCCCCCATCTGCGACTTGGTTAGAGTCAGCTCACCACGTCGCGGTGTTCTCGCCCATCATGTCCATCATCGAAGCTGACATCAGTTGCCCGCGAATGGCTCCGCCCGGGTTCGCCTTCGTATGCACGTTGACGTAGTACTGGTCCGGATTCGCCAGGATGGCGTCTCCCAAGGCTAGATCGGCAGTGCCACAGCCGGCATTCGTGGGGGTGGGAGGCTGAAACGGGATGATAGGGTTGCCGGCCGTGCCAGCCGCGCCCGGGTGAATGTGGGCGAGGATCACATCGGTCAGGCCGACTTCTGCGAGTGCCCAGCACACGTTGTACTGGCCGGCGTCGTCGTCACGCTCGAAAGTTACCAGCGCCACGCCGCTGCCATTCGGGTCGCCGGGGCCAGGCACCTCGGCGGATCCGATCAACTGCGTCCACAGCAGCGTCTGCTGTCCCTGGGCCGAGGCTACCGACACCGAAACCATCGCCAACAGCGCCCCCATGGCTATTCCAATACTGGTCACGCGGCGCATAGTCATACCTCCTCGAAAAGTCGTCGGCGAAGCTATCCTCGCGGGGATTGTACGCATCGAAGCCCGCTGTGGATTTGTCTACCAGACGTCAGCTCGCGAGCGCTTGCTCCAGCGTGCGGCGAACGAACACTTCCGCCATCCGGCGCTTGTATTGGGCGCTGCCTCGATGGTCCGAAGTCGGATCTGTGATTGCGGGGACAGTGGCGGCCGCCGCGCGCAGCAGCTCCGGCGTTGGCTCCTGGCCACGCAGTATATCCTCGGCCGCTCGGGCTCGAATCGCCGTAGGGCCGGCCGCGTTCAAAGCGATGCGGACGTCACTGCAGCGGCCGTTCTCGACCACGACTCCGGCTGCTACCGCTATGGTGGGGTAGTCGTCCGCGGTGCGTGGAAGGAATTTGATGTACGCCGATTTCAGATTGGCGGCGGGCGCGGGGACCAGGAGCTGAGTGATCAGCTCGCCTGGTGCCAGGCTAGTTTCGTAGTAGTCGCGCCACAGCTCTTCGATTGGAATCTCGCGAGTGCCGCTGGTTCCCGCCACTCGCACCCGCGCGTTCAGCACGATCAGCGCGGCCGGCGGGTCCATGCTCGGGTCCGCGTGCGCTAGCCCGCCGCCTACGGTGGCCACGTTACGGATCCGAACCGTCGCCACCCGCCGATATGCCTCGGCCAGGAGTGGCCATCGTTGTTTCACGTCCGCGTCTGTCTCCACGCGGCGGTGCTGAACCGTACCGCCAATCTCCAAGGTGCCGTTCGAGGTCTTCATCTGATTCAGCTCTGGAATTCCAGTCAGACTTATCACGTGCCCCGGTCGTACCAGCCGCTGTTGCATGAGCAGGACCAGGGCCGTGCCGCCAGACATCGGCCGCGCTTCATCCCCATACTGGTTCAGCAATTGGAGCGCGTCTGGCAGTGTCCCCGGAGTGTGCAGCTCAAAAGGGATCATTGTCCGATCCCCCGAATAGCACTCCGTGAAATCAAACAGATCATGAGACCTCCCCCGCTGCGGCCATCTGGATCGATTCCAGGATCTTGTAGTAGCCAGTGCAGCGGCACAGGTTGCCCATCATCCACTCTTTGATCTCATCCTCAGTCGGGTGCGGGTTTTCCTCCAGGAGGGAGTGAGCGGCCATGATCTGCCCCGGA
>DASXTD010000301.1:0-1590 GCA_036505655.1 Chloroflexota bacterium | reverse complement strand
GAGCATGGCTCAAGCGAATATCGGAGGGAAGCTGGCGCGCGATGCGCTCCTCGCGGCCCTGTACCCATTCGATCTGGCTGGGCAGGATGCCGTACTCGTGTTGGAGCATCCCGCGGGCGTAGACGGCGGCGGTCATCGTGTACTCGGGCACACCGCCGCGCTTCCCGACCATGTCCTCGGGCCGCTCGATGCCGCTGTGCGTGTTCACGAAGATGAACGCGTGTCGGAAGACGCGCGACGGGAACACGGGAATGGCGATGAATGGGGAATTTCCCGCATCCACCAGAGTAGTGTAGTTGGACAGGGACAGCTCGGAGACGTCGAACTCCTGGTACTGGAGCGTGCGCCAGAAAATCTCGGCGGGCTGCCGCGCCACATAGGTGAGCTCGATGCCATCGGGCTTGACCGACCCATCGCGCAGGGCGAGGGTCCGATCGTAAGGGCCGCAAGCCAGAGTCAACCGCAAATCCGCCATCGGCTACCTCCTCGGTCGGCTCTGGTCGCCGCTTTGGTGCGCTTGGTCTGGCTATTCTAGTGCTATAGTCCCGCGCCTAGATTCGGACGGATGAGGAGAAGAACACTTGGCTCGATTGACCGTGGCCGACCTGCAGCAGATGAAGCGAGACGGCAAGAAAATTGCCGCCGCCGTGGTCTACGACGTCAACATGACACGGATCTGCGAGCGCGCGGGCGTCGATCTGCTCTCCGTCGGTGATAGCCTGGGCCGCAACGTCCTGGGTCAGGACAATCCCGACGACACCAGCGTGGAGGATATGCTGCCGTTCGCGCGGGCGGTCGCCCATGCAGCGGAGCGCGGCGTCGTGAACGTGGACATGCCGAGGCCGGCCTCGGTGGCCGGACCCAAGGCGGTCTTTGAGGCCTGCAAGCGGTTCAAGGAAGCCGGCGCGGACCTGGTTAAGGTGGACATTCGCCAGCACGAGGAAGAGCTGCTAGATGACATCAAGGCGACCATCGACGCGGGGCTCGCCTCGTACCCACAGATCGGCTTCCCGACCTTCGATCGCGAGCGGACGGGTCGCCATGGCAGCCCCGAGGATCACGAGTACATCTTGCGCGTGGCCCAGAAGGTGCAGGATGCGGGCGCTTCGATCATCGATCTGAGCCAGACGAGCGTCGAAATCTACGCTGACGTGTGCAAGACGCTCCGGATTCCGGTGATGAACGGGCCTGCGTGCCCGGAGGCCGACGGCAAGATCATCGTGATCTTCGGCGCAGCGGGCTATGGCGCAGACATGATCGATCGCCAGCAGCCCAGCGCTGCCAAGGTCGTCTATGACACGGCCAAGGCAACGATTGACAACATCCGCCTCGGCAAGTGGGAGTCCCGCTAGCCAGGTAGCACCCTGAAAACAGAGTTCACTGAATGCGGCCGGTTACGCTCACCCCAACCCCCCAGTCGAGCTGAGGGCAGGCTCTCTCCCAGAGGGAGAGGGGGCAGGCCCGTGAGGCTAGTCCAGCACCTCGCCCTCGTGGTCCAGGTGGACGATGGGGAGATCGAGCTCCGCTAGTCCTGGCTCGATGACGGCACGGTCGCCGACGACCACGATGGCCAGGTGATCGGGATCGACA
>DASXTD010000300.1:0-1682 GCA_036505655.1 Chloroflexota bacterium | reverse complement strand
CGCCGTGGGGCTGTCGCTCATGTTCGGATTGGCCAGCGCCCACGCACGCCGTGCAATGGTCGCCGCCTTCGTGGCGGCGGCGGGGGTGCTGGGAATCGGCGCGGTCGTTGGATTACCGACGTCGATCACCGATCGTCTCGGAGTACTCTTCGAGAATTTTGGGATTTTCGACGTCCGAACCGTAGACGTCGATGCAACCAACTGGTCCGTGGTGGAGCGCATGGCGCACTGGCAGGCCGGATGGTCGATGGCCCTCGATCATCCCTGGCTAGGGGTAGGGCCGGGCAACTTCGAGGCGAATTACGACAACTATTACCTTCCGGGTTGGCCGTTTGCGCTGGGCCACGCCCATAACTTCTACCTCAACACCTTCGCCGAGATGGGAATCGTTGGGCTGCTCGCCTTTGTTGGCTTGACGGTGACCATCTTTGTCCGGATCAGCCACGCAATCAGAGTCTCTGCGGCCGGCCCATCACTCCGACGAGGACTCTGTCTAGGGGCGCTCGCTGCCCTGACCGCCTTCAGCATCCACAATGTCTTCGACAATATGTTGGTGCACGGCATGGCGGTGCAGATCGGGCTCATCCTGGGCCTGGTAGAGGGCGCGATCCGCGCCAGGCAGGGCCTGGAGCCATTAGCGGGGGACGGCGCATGATCGCCGGGCCACTGTCGATGGCCGAGCAAGGGTTGGGGGGCTAGTCGCGGTGCGGATCGCGATTGATTACACAGCCGCCATCAACCAGTCGGGTGGGATCGGGCGGTTCGTGCGAGACCTGGTTGGCGCGCTCGCGGAGGCGGACACCGCGGACCAATACGTCTTGCTCCATGCCAGGCCAAACCCGGGCCGAGAAGTCACCGTGCCGGGCGGAGCAAACTTCTCGATGCGGTCGCTTCCGGTGCCCGAGCGCTGGGCCACCATCCTTTGGCATCGGGCCCATCTGCACTTGCCAGTGGAGATGTTCACCGGACCGGTCGATCTCTTCCATGCTCCTGACTTCACACTGCCGCCGGTGCGGCGAGCCCGCACGCTAGTGACTGTGCACGACCTCGCTTTCCTACTCCGGCCGGAGTCCGCCCAGGAGGGGCTGCGCCTGTACCTCGAGCAGGTCGTGCCCAGGTCGATCGCCCGCGCGGACTACGTTCTCACCGATTCCGAAAACACCCGCAATGACGTCATCTGCCTGATGGATGCGGCTCCCGAGCGTGTCTTCGTGATCCCAGGCGGCGTTGCACCCATGTTCCGTCCGGCTTCCGAAGATGCCATCGAAAACGTCTGTCGGGCCCGCGGTATCGCGCGCCCGTACATCCTCTCGGCGGGCACGATTCAACCTCGCAAGAATTACCCCACCCTCATCGAGGCCTACGATCGCTTGCGCACGCGAACTCACCTGCCACATCAGCTCGTGATCGCGGGTGGACGGGGCTGGCTCACCGACGCGACCTTCGAGCGCGCGGGGCGCTCGGCTTTCCACGACGATATCCATTTCGCTGGCTTCGTGCCCGACGAGGAGCTGATTGCCCTATACAGCGGCGCTAGTGTTTTCGCCTACCCTTCCTACTACGAAGGCTCTGGCCTCCCCATCTGGGAGGCCATGGCGTGCGGTGCGCCAGTGGTCTGCTCCAACACCTCCTGCTTACCCGAATGCGCGGGTGACGCTGCACTGCTCGTTAGTCCGGATGAT
>DASXTD010000299.1:0-3690 GCA_036505655.1 Chloroflexota bacterium | reverse complement strand
GCCGGACTGGGACAAATGGCGGCTGGCCACCAGCGACCGCGGCGTACTGCTCATGCACGAGCTTTGGCAAGAGCAGGTGGAGCGGGTGCAGGAAGGGCTGGATCCGATTGGGATCATCCGTGGGGACGCGGCCGCCGAGCTAGTCCCGATCCCGGGTGAGATGCGCCACCTGGAGTGGGAGGAAGGGAAGACGCTGTTCGACCGCTCGGTGGAGGAGCGCACCCACCAGTACGAGGAGATGTTGGCCCAAGCCAGGTAGCCACGTAGCCAGGCAGCGCCTGGAGGCCTTCGCGGTGGTTCCTGGGGCCTTGATCGCATCTGTGGCCGAGTCAGTCAAGTGGACGATCTGAGAGGGTGGAGGGTGAAATGGCAATCAGAATCATGGTGAGCATGCGGGCGAAACCAGGCAAGGGCACGGAACTGGCGAAGGCGCGAGCACCCCGAGCCGCTGAAGTGCGCAAAGAGCCAGGCTGCGAGCAGTTCGATCTGTTCCAGAACACCGAGGATCCGGACCACCTGGTCTTGTTCGAGCGTTGGACCGACCAGGCCAGCCTGGACGTGCACGCCGAGCGGAATCGCGAGCGACCGACCGTCGCGCCTGAGCTTCGGGACGGGCCTAGCATCTCGGAGCACTACACCACCGAGAGCTGAGCGATCTTGCTAGCGCGCTCCCACGAACTCGCGCATCCGACTCTGTACGCCTTCCTCCGCTAGCTCGCGTTCATAGAGGCCGAGAATGCGCGGATCCTCATCCTCGTATTCCACCTGGCGCCCGCCTTCTTCCCTTGATTTGTCCATGTTTTCGTACTCACTCATCTTACTGGGCAGCACCGGATAGCGGACTCCGCCAAAACCCAACGCCAAATAGCGAGAGGGAACCGAAGCGGCATTGAAGTGCTGGTGAAAGAGGTCGTCGGGCGGCGCGTAAAGCGTGCCTGGCTTCCAGTTCACGCGCACCGTATCGACGGGGTTCTGACCGTCCAGCCAGAGCAGGCTGTACCCGTGGCCGGTCACGCAGAAGATGTGAGCGCCAGCATAGTGCTGATGAGCCTTCTTGTAGGTACCCACGCCGAACTCCGAGATATGCGCGTGCATGGCGCTATCCGCCAGGCAGAACTGGATGCTGGTGCCGCCGGCCCCCCGTTCGTGCCAGTCTTGCAGTTTGAAGGTGCGCAAGTCCGCCACGAAGTTGGTCTCCCACTGGTGGCGGCCAGGTTTGACCTTGCGCAGCTCACCCTCGGCCCGGAAGTAACGCTCTTCGCCAAATCGCTCCGGGAAGACAATCGGATTGTCGAATATGAAGCTATGGTTGTGGAAGATGTTCAGGATGATAGGCAGATTAGTGACCGCGCCGAAACGAACGGGCTCCGAGCCCGATACATTGAAATGCTGGTGCCAGGCATTGAGGGGCACTGCGAATAGGCTGCCGGGGCCCCACTCTAGGGTGCGCCGTTCGCCCCCGGGCAACTCAAACAGCGTGCTGCCCTGACCCTGGAGCACGTGAATGACCTCGTCGTGGAGGTGCTTCTCTGGGTTCAGCTTGCCAGCCGGTGGGATTTCGGCCACGTAGCAGCTCAGCATGTCGCCACGCCCGGCCAGGTGGACGTATGCTCCGCGCCCGCCCAGCCGCTGCCAGGGCTCCAAAGGCAGGGTGAGGCAATCGACGCTGAAGCCTTCGACGACTGGGATACCTTCCTCGGCCAGAAACTCCGAGTACGAGTCGCGCAGGTAGTACGGATTGACCGCCTCGTCGCCCATCGTCCGCCTCCTCGCTCAGGTTGCCGGCTATCTTACGCGGAGGGGCCAGTAAGCGGAGACTTTTGACGGAAGCCACCAGTCTACTTCACGGGAGCTGGCGCCCGATACCGCTCCGCTTCGCTACCCGGCTAGCGGAAAGACTCCAGGATCGGGGTGACGTCCCGGTGGGAGACGTCCCAGTCGATCAAGGGAGTCTCGGCGTAGCGAGGTAGGCGCTCGGCGAGCTCGTCTTCGTAGGTTCGCAGCGGAGCCTGGTAGAAGACGCCGATGGGAATCTTGTCGTCCCACTCGTAGCTTTTCTCGACGGCGTGCACCTTCTTGGCGATGATCTCGGAGGCGCTGGAGACGTCGCGGACGCGGCCGTCGTAGCCCTCGTCGGCGAGACGGTACATGCGGGGATGGCTATCCAACGTGGCTTCGAACCACTCTTTGGTTTCGAGGTCGTTGTAGGTAGGGCAGGTCTGCAAGATGTCGACGAAGGAGCTGCCCTTGTGCTGGATAGCCTCGCCGATCAGCGTGGCCGTGCTCTTCACGTCCAGGGCGTAGCCGCGGGCGACGAACGTGTAGCCACAGCCGATAGCCAGGGCGATTGGGTTGATGTTGTCCTGGATGGCGGGCTCGGGCATGGACTTGGTGCGCAGTCCCTTGGCCAGTGTGGGTGCTCCCTGGCCCTTGGTGAGGCCGTACACGCCGTTGTTGAAGACCAGATAGGTGAAGTCCACGTTGCGGCGGCCGGAATTTACAAAGTAGCCGGCGCCGATGCCATAGCCGTCGCCATCACCGCCGACGGCGATGACCGTCATATCACGGTTGACGAGCCTGCCACCGGTGGCGTTGGGCAGCACGCGTCCATGCAGGGTGTGGAAACCGTACGCATTGACATAGTGGGGAGTCTTTCCCGAGCAGCCGATGCCGGAAAAGACGGCCACTTTGTGAGGCGGAATCTGAAGCTGGAAGAGCGCCTGCTGAAGCGAGGCAAGAATGCCGAAGTCGCCGCAGCCAGGGCACCAGTTGTTGTGGACAGAATTCCGATAGTCTTTGAGCGTGTACGTCTTTTCTGCGATCAAAAAGAATCCTCCTGCTCGGGGCTACGGATTCCTCGCTGGTGGCTCGGACTGACAGTGGGTGTCGTCATCACGCCGACCGATGCGAGACCTGGATGCGCGCGTCATCCGTGGATAGGACCTGGTGAATGGACTCGGTCAGCTCCTCCTCGGAGAAGGGGCGACCATCGTATTTCAAGATCTTCTGGGGGATTTCGATGCCAGTCATCTCGCGGACCAGGCCGGCGAGATTGCCTGAGTAGCTATTCTCGACCAGAGCCAGGCGGCGGGCGCCGGACAGCGCGGCCTTCACCTCTTCGACCGGGAAGGGCCGCATGAGCCGAACCTGCACGAAGTTGACGGAAGGGCCGCCCTCCTTCGCGAGCGCGTCCATGACGTCCAGCGCGATGCCTGTCACCGAGCCCCAGCCGACCAACGTGAGATCGGCTTGTTGGGGGCCGTAGACGTGGACCTTACGGTCGGACGGGATCTCGCGAGCAGCCAGATCGAGCTTGCCCATGCGCTTATCCATCATTCGGATGCGGTTCTCGGCATCCTCGGTGATGTGGCCGCGCGGATCGTGCTCGTCGCTGGTGGACCAGAAGACACCGCCTTCCTGGCCCGGGAAGGCACGGGGAGAGATGCCCGAATCGGTGAAGGCGAACCGCAGGTAATCATGAGCGGCATCGCCGTTCGTGTGGCCGTTGTCCAGGAAGCGAGCGCCGCGGTCGATGGCCAGGCCTTCCTGCCTGATCGAGTCGATGGTGCGGAATAGGTCGGCCTGGTACTTGTCCACCATGATGACGACGGGTACCTGGTAACGATCGGCCCAGTTGAAGGACTCGAAAGCGTCATCGAAGATTTGCTGGTGATCGCCCGGGGCCACCAC
>DASXTD010000298.1:0-7227 GCA_036505655.1 Chloroflexota bacterium | reverse complement strand
TCGGGCGCATGCTCGGGATTGAATACCACCTGGGTCAGGCCGGATCGGTCGCGGAGATCAATGAAAACCAATCCACCGTGGTCACGCCGTCGGTGCACCCAGCCCTGGAGGGTGGCCCGCTGTCCGATGTGATCGGCCCGCAGCTCACCACACGTGTGGGTTCTTCGCATCAGAAAGCGATGCCGGGTGTCAAGGCGGTGCTCACACTTGAAGTCACGAATCCTCCATTGCGCTTTTGACGGCCTCCACGGGTAGCCCCGCTCATGATTGACCCCCGATGCCGCTCCGCTTAACGCTCCGCTCCTATACTGACCCAATATGGTAGCGAACTGGGTTGACATCGCCATCATCGCGGTGGTGGCATGGAGCGTCGCCAGTGCCGTGCGGGGCGGATTCGTAGCCGCCACCGTCAGCCTGGTGGCGTTCGTACTCTCCATTGTCATTGCCACGATGTCCTACGGGCAGGTGGCCGACTGGGCGTCGGACCAGTGGAATATACCGGCCCAGCTAGCTCAACCGATTGCCTTCACTGCCCTGTGGACGATCACCGGGGTCTTGGTGGGCATCATCGGGCGGTTCGTGGCCGGGCCCTTTGGGTTCTTGCTCCACGGTTCCCCACTCGACCTACTGTTGAGCGTCATTCCCTCGGCGGTGAAGGGCGCCGCTATGGCTGGTTTCGCGCTCACGGTCGTCCTGGCCCCGCCGCCAATGTCTGATGGTGGACTGGCCGAGTTCTACTCCGAGCTCCGGGAATCCGTCCAGCAATCGCAGCTGGCCGGCGGTCTAGTCGAGCGCACGTCGGCGTTCGATCGGGCGGCCCGCGGTTTACTGGAAGGACGCGTCGATCAGACGCTGAATCTGCTCACCGTTCGGTCCAACAGCACCGAACGAGTCGATCTTCATTTCCATAGCGATACAGCTCAGGCCGATCCCGCTGCTGCGAATCGCATCTTCGAGCTAATCAACCAAGAACGAGCCAAGGCGGGGCTGCCCGACCTGACCCGCGATACCAACGTGGACGCGGTGGCGCTGGCTCACTCCTCGGACATGCTGAAGCGAGGCTACGTAGGGCACCAGAGCCCAGATGGCGACTCGCCATTCGATCGATTGCTGGCAGCTGGGCTGCGGTTTCGGGTGAGTAATGAGAATCTCGCTCTCGCGCCCACGATCGATATCGCGCATCAGGGCTTGATGGAAAGCCCGGAGCAACGGGCCAACATCCTGAGCCCTGATTTCACTCGCGTGGGCATCGGTGCTGTGCGGGTGGTCGGCATGGGCCGGCTCATTACCGAAGATTTCATCGGATGAGCTGGGGTCATCACCCCCTCCCTAACCCTCCCCCGTCCGAGGGGGAGGCGACCAAAAGACCAGGACCGGTCCCCTCCCTCGCAGTCTATGTGCATTGGCCGTGGTGCGCGTCGCTGTGTCCGTACTGCGACTTCGATAAGCAAGCCAGCGACTTCGACCTGGCTGATCAGTACGTCGAAGCCCTCTCTGCGCATCTGATCCAGACGCCGCCTCGCCCCGCTCACAGTCTTTACTTCGGTGGCGGCACGCCCAGCTTGCTGCGACCGGACCGCCTGGCCCGGATCGTTGAGGCCGTGCGCAATCACATGGATTTGCTACCCGACGCTGAAGTCACGGTCGAGTGCAATCCAAGCGACGTGGCGGTGCCCAAATTGCGGGCGTATTTCGAGGCAGGCGTGAACCGGATCAGCCTCGGGGTGCAATCGCTGGTCGACGAGGAACTGCGCTTTCTGGGCCGCCGCCACACGGCCGACAAAGCGATTCGAGCCGTCGCCGCGCTGCGTGAGGCCGGCTGCCGCAACCTCAGTCTCGACCTGATGTACGGGGTCCCCCATCAGACGCGGGGGCAACTCGAACGCTCACTGGATGGGCTCCTGGCCCTCGAGCCGGAGCACATTTCCGCTTATGCGCTGACCCTGGAAGACTCCACGCCTATGGGCCGCGACCTGGCTGAGGGGAGGCTCAAGCTGCCGTCGGATGACGCCGTAGCGGCGGGTTATGACCAGATTCAAACAGTTTTTGGGGAGGCCGGGTTCGACCAATACGAGGTTTCGAACTGGGCCCGGCCAGGCTTTGCGTCTACCCACAACCTGACGTACTGGCGCAACGACGAATACCTCGGCCTGGGTGCGGGCGCGGCCGGCAGCTGCGACGGGCTTCGCTACAAACGCAATCCAGACTTGCGAGCTTACATCGCGGCGGCTAAGGAGGGTGACGCGGCTTTGGTCGAGTCCGAGCCCTGGACCCGTGAGCAGGCCATGCACGACACCGTGATGCTGGGCCTCAGGTTGACGGAGGGCATCTCGGACGCGGAGTTCGCCGAGCGGTTTGGGTGCTCGCTGGCGGACTATTGCACGGACCGCCTGTCCGAGCTAGTCGAGGAAAGGGTGCTGGGTTGGCAGGATGGCCGCCTGCGTCTGGCCCCAAAGTATTTCTTCGTCTCCAACGCGGTGCTCGGGGAAATCCTGCCCTAACGCCTACATGATCGGGAGCGTGGATGCGAGGAAGTCCTTGAGCAGCTGAGCGTTTTCTCCAGGCGCGGCCCTCTGGAGCATCTGCATGGCCTCGCCCGTGTAGCGATTCAGGTAGGCCAAGGTTTGCTCGCGAGTGCCCAGCTCTTCCAGCCAATGCGCGGTCTGCTGGGCTTCCTCGATCGTCAGCGGGCTGTCCTTAGCGAACAGCTCGCGCAGCCGATCGGCGATGGGCCCAAATCTCGAGTCGAGCCCCAACAGGACGGGCAAGGTTTTCTTGCGGCTGATCAAGTCGAGGGCTGCGCTCTTCCCGGTCTCCTGCTCCGGGCCCCAGATGCCAAGGACATCGTCCGCCACTTGAAAGGCGAGGCCGAGCGCCTGCCCGAAATCGTGAAACGCGGACCGGGTGGGAGCATCCGCGCCGGCGCAGTAGGCGCCCAGCTCAGCAGTGCATGCGAATAGGCTCGCCGTCTTGCGCTCGATCATTCCCAGGTATTGATCGACGGTGATCGCTGGGGCGTTCTCCCATAGCAGGTCGAGGTACTGGCCCTCGCACAGCGCCCGGCACGCATCCAGCAGCAGCCGGTAGGCGCCCAAGGCTCGCTCCGGCGGCAGATGCGGCTCCACGTCGGCGATGGCCTGCTCGGCGATGATCAGCAGCGCGTCGCCGGCGTTAATGCCCTGGGCGATGCCCCACACTGCCCAGACCGCCTCTTGATGGCGCCTCAAACGGCTTTGATCTTGGATATCGTCGTGGATCAGGCTAAAGTTGTGGACAAGCTCGACGGCAGTCGCGGCTGGCAAGGCTATCTTCCAATCGGCGCCCAGTGCCTCCGCCACCAGGAAGCACAGTGTTGGCCGGAGCTTCTTCCCGGGCGCTTTCGAAGGGGTGCCGCCGCGGTCCTGCCAGCCCAGGTGGTAGCGCACCATGTCGTACAAGCCCTGATGCTCGGGTGTACCAGTGTTCACCACAGTGGCCGCCGCGACGTCGATTGCCTCACCGTATGCGGCGATGCGCGCTTCGAGGAGGCTCCGTGATCCCGCCAAACCTAAACCTGTCCGGCAATACGGGAGGGGAGAGCCTCCCGCGCTAGCACCGCGGCGCCCAGGACCCCGGGATCGTCGCCCAGCTCGGTGGGAACGACGTGGACCCGCTTGGGATACATCTCCATCGCGTCAGCTTCGACCACCCGCCGTAGCGGCTCCCACAGCGGGGCGCCAATCTGGCTTACCCCGCCACCAACTACCACCAGGGCAGGATCGAAGAGGTGGATCAGCCCCCGAATGCCCAAGCCGAGTGCCGTTCCGGCGTCTGAGATCAGCTCCTGGGCCAGGTCATCGCCGGCCCGACCAGCTTCGGCGATGGCTATGGCGTCAAGATGTTTCTTGTGCTGCGCCAGAATTGATTCGCGCCCGCCCTCAATTGCCTCGCGAGCTCGGTCCGCCAGGGCGGTGCCGGAAGCATAAGCTTCCAGGCAGCCGCGGTTACCGCACGGGCAAGCTCGTCCATCCCACCAGATCGTCATGTGCCCGAGCTCGCCGGCCGCCCCGTGCTCGCCGCGCAGCAGCTTGCCGTCCACGATCACGCCGCCTCCGATCCCGGTACTCACCGTGATGTACACCATGTTCTGCACGCCGCGCCCGGCGCCAAAATGCGACTCCCCGATCGCCGCGGCGTTGGCATCGTTGTCCAGTACGGTGAAGAGGCTGGTGGCCTCAGTCAGGAGCTCCGCGAGCGGGACGTCGTGCCAGTGGGGGAGATGGGGAGCAGCCAGGATCGTGCCCGCTCCCGGATCGACGGGCCCCGGCGCGCCAATCCCCAGCGCAACGAGTGGGCGCTCCGGTAGCTCCTGGCGCATTCGGACGACCGCCTCAGTAATCCGCTCAACCGTTGCTTGGGGACCCGAGTCGAACTTACTGGGCTCCTTATGGCGGGCCAGGATGTGACCCTCTGAGTCGACGGCCGCGACCCGGAGGCTGGTCCCCCCCAGGTCCACCCCAATCACCAATGTTTCGTCGTTTCTCATTTGACGGCCGGTTCTCCAAACCCCACTCGGACATTGAGCGCCGAAACCGCTCCGCTACGCTCATCGCAGAACAGTTTCTCATTTTGCCGTGCGGCTGGACGGTTATTGACGGTTATTATCGAAGAGCGTTTTGTTGGAGGGCTCCAGAATCGGTTCGATCATCGTTATCGCCGGCGCTACCGCGACCGGGAAGACTTCGTTGGCGTTGGAGCTGGCGGCCCGGTTGGGTGCTGAAGTCGTCTCGGCGGACTCCCGCCAGGTTTACCACTACCTTGATATCGGCACTGCCAAGCCTACGCTCGAAGAGCGAGCCGCGGTCCCTCATCACCTAATCGAGGTCGCGTATCCAGATCAGCCGTACAGCGTGGCTCACTTTCGTCAGCAGGCGGAGCAGGCGCTGCACGACATCGAGAGCCGAGGACTGCTCCCAATGGTCGTGGGCGGAACCGCGCAGTATTTGCGTGCACTGATCGACCGCTTCGAAGTTCCGCCCCGCGACAACACGCTGCGTGCCTGGCTCAATCGCGCGGACGCTCAGAACCCGGCCTCGTTGGATTGGTGGTTGGCTGCGCTTGATCCGGTGTCGGCGAAAGTAATCGACAGCCGCAACCGCCGCCGCGTGGTGCGGGCGGTGGAGGTCACGATGTTGACTGGGGAGCCGTTCTCCCAGGCTGGGCGACGGACCAGCGGCGAGCTGCCGGCCATCTGGATCGGACTGCGATTAGAGCGGAAGCTGCTGCACGAGCGCATCGCCGCACGGGTTCAGTCCATGCTGGAAGCAGGCTGGCTGCAAGAGGTGCGGACCTTGCTGGCTATGGGCTATTCGCTCGATCTGCCGTCCATGAGCGCGTCCGGTTACGCGGAGCTCGGCGCCGTGCTGCGCGGAGAGTTGGACCTGGATGTCGCCGTTCAGGAGATCCGCCAATCGATCCACGCGTTCGTGCGTCACCAGGAAACCTGGCTGCGACGGGACAACCGCATCCATTGGTTCGACGCGGCGTTCCCCGACCTGGCCGACCAGGTGATGGCCCACATCGAGCCGCTAGTTCATAATCAGGCGGTGAGCTAACTTGCTCCCTCCACCTCGATGGGGGAGGGCTGGGGCGGGGTGATAACCATCCAATTTACGAAGATGCATGGGGCGGGGAACGACTTTGTCGTGCTGGATTTGACTACCGCCCCCAGCGACGCCGCGGAGCGCAACTGGGGCGCGCTAGCTGAACAGGCCTGTGACCGCCATTTCGGCATTGGGGCGGACGGCATCCTGCTGATGCTTCCCTCCAGTCAGGCCGACGTGCGCATGCGCATCTTCAACCTGGATGGATCTGAGGCCCAGATGTGCGGGAACGGCATCCGCTGCATCGCCCGCTACTACCACGATCGCTACGCCAACGACCGCTCCGACATCGTCGTGGAGACGCTGGCTGGCTTGAACCCGGTGCGGGTGCTGCCCTCGGGCGATGTGACCGTGGATATGGGGACACCCATCCTTCGCCCCGCCGACATCCCGGTGGCGGTCCCGGGCGAGCTCGCCTTCGATCTACCCCTCGACCTGCCTGACCGCTCGTTCACGATCAACTGCGTCTCGATGGGTAATCCGCACGCGGTGACGTTCGTCGAGGCGGGTGTGCTGGGCGAGCTGCCATTGGGCGTGATCGGCCCGAAGGTCGAGCACCATTCGCTGTTTCCCGAGCGCGTGAACTTTGAGGTGTGCGAGATCCTCGGGCCCGACGCGATGCGAATTCGGGTGTGGGAGCGCGGGGCAGGGCTCACGCTCGCTTGCGGTAGCGGCGCCTGCGCCAGCGTGGTGGTTGCACAGCGCCAGGGGCGGACCCGCGGCCCCGTTCGGGTCGATCTGCCTGGCGGCCAGCTCACGATCGAGTGGGATGGCGTCGGCTCCGTGTTCATGTCCGGACCGGCCGAATACGTGTTCAGTGGGTCGTATTCAGCGAGCATTCACCCTCACGCCAACCCTCTCCCAGAGGGAGAGGGGGCAGGCCCGGGCGCTCTCTCGAAGGATGAGGGAGCAAGCGCGCAGCCTTCCCTGGCTGGCGCTCGCTGATGGCTGTGAGGGCGGCTAAGCGGATCGAGAATCTACCGCCGTACCTGTTCGCCGAGGTGGATCGGCGCATCGCGGAGAAGCGCGCGGCTGGGTTCGATGTGATTAGCCTGGGTATCGGAGACCCGGATCTGCCCAGCCCATCCGCCGTGGTCGAGGCAGCGCAGGACGCGGTCGCGGACGCTAAGCATCATCGCTACCCCGACTACTACGGCCTTCCCGAACTGCGCGAGGCCGTAGCTCGCTGGTACGACCGCCGGTTCGGCATCAAGCTGGACCCGAACAAGGAGATCGTGTCGCTGATAGGCTCCAAGGAGGGCATCGCCCACATGGCGACGGCCTTCGTGGACCCGGACGACGTGGTGCTGGTTCCCGATCCCGGCTATCCCGTGTACAGCATCGGCACGCTGCTCGCGAACGGCCTGCCGTACATGATGCCGTTGCGGGCCGAGAACGGCTTCCTGCCTGACCTGGATGCGATTCCCGCCCACGTGGCAGATCGGGCACGAATGATCTGGATCAACTATCCGAACAACCCGACCGCGGCGGTCGCCCCCCGCGAGTTCTTCGAGCAGATCGTGGCCTTCGCCCAAGGGCACGACATCCTGGTCTGTCACGACAACGCCTACTCTGAAGTTTCATA
>DASXTD010000297.1:0-2777 GCA_036505655.1 Chloroflexota bacterium | reverse complement strand
TTATGGCACTCTGAGAGGAACCAATGGTGCCTCAATTGCGCTGTTGCCCGTCTTCGCCGCGAACCCGTCCGGTGTCATCGGGTTTCTGATCTATCAGGTAACGTTGCCGACGCCCTCACTCCTGGTAGCCCAGGGCGGCCTCTATCAGGCGGGCTTGACGATCGAAAACCAAACGCTGGTCGTCAAGAGCCCCATCTACAAGCCGGAAGATATTGCCTTCGAACCGTCCGCCGTCACCACGACGGTATATGGTCTCGATGGAAACCGCCTAGTGTCCCTTTCAGAACAAACAAGCAACACTACCATTCGTTTGGCAGACTGGCACGCCGCCTTCACCGAAGATCCCTGGATCTTGACCGGTCCAGAGCGTTGCCCGGACGCTCCGCAATCGGCGGCCGATGTGGGAGCCCTCTGCGTCCTGGTGGCTCCTTTTGGCTCGGACACCCCCTCCCCGACAGAGGATCCCGATTCTCCGGTTATGAGCGGCTACATCCTGGCTACAGAACCCCTGTTTGGAGATATCGATGGCGATGGGGTCGAAGAGGCGATTCTCCTCATCCAGTCTGGCGCCTCCCGAATCACAGAGGGTTTCCTTGTTTATCGGCAGGCTGATTCGGGACCGCGACTGGTCGCTGCGCTAGCGGCCAAAAGAGCGGGGATTCAACTGACTCAGGCTGGCACGGCCCTTGAGGTGACTACTCGAGTGATCGACGATCCGTCGGTCCCGTCGACACGTTTCCGACAGGCCACCTACAACCTGAAGGGCGATATCCTCACCCTCAGTAACGTCGCGGGTTTCGGCCCGGAATAGCCAACGCTCTACTCATAGCAGTCAACTGGAGGATTTCCCGACGTTGACCGGCTAGATCAGCCCCTTGGCGCTGAGCCAGCCCTTTGCCACGTCTTTCTCGTCTGCTCGGTCCACCGCCACCTGCTTAATGAGCCCCGTCAATCCATCCGTGGTGATCTGAGCACTCACGTTGTTGAGCAGGCCAACGAAATCGCTCGGAGCCATACCGAGCAGGTCCCCCCGCACCACCGGCGCGACGTTGTCGGCCAACTGGAGCTGCCCGTCATCCTGCAGCAGAACGAAGCCGCGAGCTGCAATCTGAGGATTCGTGCTGAATAGCAGCGCCACGTCGATCTGACCCGAGTCCAGCGCGGCAACAGTCAGGGGTCCGCCGACGTCCAACGCCCTGAAGTCCTTGAAGCTCAATCCGTACACGTTCTGGTAGCCGAGCAGGCAGAAAGGCCGCGTGGGGCACTCAGGCGGCCCGCCCATGACGAACTGTCCGTTGTACTGCGCCAGGTCGCTGGTATTCTGCAGCCCGTAGTTACTCGCCGTGGCTCCAGTGACCACCAAGGCGTTGGTGTCCACCGCCGGCGAGTAGGCAAGCACGGTCAGGCCGCGCGCGTTGGCCAGGCCTTGCAGATTCGTTAGGGTCTGGTCAGCGTCCGTGCTGGCCATGCTGGAATCGCCGCCGTTGAGGTAAGTCGCGTACGTTGCCAGGTACTCAGGGACGAGGTCGATCTGCCCTGACTCCATGGCCGGCGCGACAATTTCTCGTGAGCCCAGGTTGAAAAGCCGCTGAATGGTATAGCCATTGGCCTCCAGCACCTGCGCGTAGAGCTCACCCAGAATGACCTGCTCTGGGAAGTCGGCCGAACCGATGCGGACCGTAGGCTTCCCCTCCTGGGCACTCGCCGAGGTGGGTACTACCATCAGGGCCAGGACTGCGAGACCGATAATCAGCGCTCGCGCTCGCCTCATTAGATTCTCCTTCACCAAAATCTGTCTCAAAATCCGTCTATTGTATCAGCGAGCCGCCACCTCGATTGGCTCCTCGGGCAGCGCAGCCTGTCCTGAAAGCCCGGGCGAGATCAGGCTCCGTTCTAATCGGCCCAGTCCGAGTTCGGTGATCACGGCCAGCAACGCGACCAGCAGGGCCCCCACGACGATCCGCGGATACTCCTGCCGCGCAAAGCCGTCCACAATGTAGCGACCCAGTCCTCCGCCCGCCACCAGGGCGCCTAGTGTCGCGGTGGCCACAATCGCCACGGCTGCGTTGCGAATGCCCGCCATTATCAGCGAGGCAGCGAGGGGCAGCTCTGCCTTGAGGATGACCTGCGGCTCGCGCATTCCCATCGCTCGGGCAACCTCCACCATTTCAGCCGGAACTTCTCGAATCCCGATAAAACTGTTCGTCAAGATGGCCGGTATCCCGAGAGGCACCATGGCAATGAAGGTGGGCCAGAATCCCAGGCCCAGTCCCAGCGCAAAAGCGATCGGGAGCCCCAGCGCTAGCAGAGCCATGGATGGAATGGCCCGCCCGATGTTGGCCAGGTTAACCACTAGAAACGCGCCCCGCCCCGTGTGCCCGCACAGCACGCCGATCGGAACTGCAATCAGGGCCGCCACACCCACCGCCAGCCCGGCCAACATGAGATGCTCCCCCATTCGCGTCGGGATCCCGTCCGATCCTTGCCAGTGCTCAGGCAGAGCCAGCCAGGCCACGACCGCGATCAGCAGCTGCATCTTGTGTGCACCCCCGCGGCCGGCGGGGGGCCGTCTGAACTCCTTCCCCCTCGGCGGGGGAGGGTTGGGGAGAGGGGGTAAGGAGCACTGACCCCAATAATCATTTTGACTCGCTCGCTACCGGCCCCAAGGCGTTAGGCGGCGCTGGACGAACACCAGCGCCCCGTCGATCCCGACTGCCAGCAGCACGGACAGTACTGCCCCGATGATCAGCGGCGTGCTGAAGAACCGCTGGATCCCA
>DASXTD010000296.1:0-5938 GCA_036505655.1 Chloroflexota bacterium | reverse complement strand
GGCACCTCCAACGTGGGCGGCGTGGACTACGTGGTCCGGGTGCTCAACCAGGTCGACCGGTCTACCGAACGGACCATTCTGGACAACCTCGACGAGACGGATCCCGACGTTGCGGATGCCATCAAGAACCGCATGTTCGTGTTTGACAACATCGGTGAGCTCGATGACCGCTCCATCCAGCGCTTGCTGCGGGAGGTGGACACCAAGGATCTGGGAGTCGCCCTCCGGGGGGCTACCGATCGCACCAAGGAGCGCATCTTGGCCAACATGTCCACGCGCGCCTCCCAGATGCTCCGAGAGGAGATGGAGGTGATGGGTCCGGTGCGGGTAAGCGCGGTGGACCAGTCGCAGCAGCGCATCGTGAACGCTGTCCGTCGCCTCGAAGAGCTCGAGGAGATCACTGTCTCTCGCGGCGACCAGGACGCATTGGTCTAAGGAGTAGCGATAGCCGGCTAATTGCTCGCAGAAGCTAGCCCCTGGGCTGGTTTAAGCCTTGGCTGCCTTGCCCCTGGGCAGGGCGAGTTCTACATAGAAAGTCGTGCCCTGGCCGAGCTGGCTCTCCACCCAGATGCGCCCGTGATGGGCATCGACAATTGCCTTAGCAATGTACAAACCCAGACCGGACCCCGCCGGGCCCGCTCCATGCGATCCGCTCAGCCGCACGTACGGCTCGAAGATCAGGTCGAGCTGCTTGGGATCGATGCCCGGTCCAGTATCAGCCACGGATAGGAGTGCCTTCCCGCGCTCCTGGGCCAGACGAACCTTGACCGCGCCGCCCGGAGCGTGCCGCAGCGCATTCGAGATCAGATTGGAGATCACCTGGGCCAGACGATCGCGATCGCCGGAGATCGGGATCGTCTCATCTGGCACGTCGAGCTCAATTTCGGGATGAGCGGCGTCCCGAGCCAGATCGGCTTGCTGCCGCACGAGAGCCGCCAGGTCGAAGTCTGCAGCGGTGATCTGAAATGCGTTCCGAGCCAGTTGCGAGGCGTAGGCCAGATCCTGAGACAACCGAGCCAGCCGGCGCGATTCGGAGACGATCCCGGCCTTGGCCCGATCCGATCCGTCAGCGCTCAGATTGGGTCGCTGCAAGAGCTGCGCATACGTAGAGATGGCGCTCAGCGGCTGGCTGATCTCGTGGACCACCATGGCGATGAATTGTTCGCGGGCGTGCTGCTCTTCCTCGAGCCTTTGCTTCGACTTCCGCAGCTCCTCCAGGTTTGCCTCCAGCTCCGCCGTGGCTTCTTGTACCTTCTGCTGCAGGCCGTCTGACAGCTCGTGCAGCTGGGCATTGGCAGCATCCAGCTCGGTCATCCGTTCGTGCAAGGTGCGTCCCAGGATGGACCGCTCGACGGCTCGGGAAACCGTCGCCTTGAGCTCTCCTACCGCGCTCGGCTTGACCAGGTAGTCATAGGCCCCGACCCGCAGCGCATCGACTGCTGAATCGAGCGAAGCGTACCCGGTCAGCACGAGACTGACCGTGCCGGCCCAGTTGCGCTGGATCTCAGCCAGCAGCGAAAGCCCGCTCTCGCCCTCCATCTTCAAATCGGTCAGTACTACATCAAACGAGGCACGCCGCAGATGGACCAGCGCCTCGCCCACGCTGCTGGCTACTTCCACCGAATAGCCCTCGTCCTCCAGGATGGCGGCCAGCGTTTCCAGCACGCTGGGCTCGTCGTCCACGACGAGGACGTGCCCCTGCTGCGAGAGCACCGTCACGCTGCGACTGGCGGGAGAGCCACCGTAAACGTTGTCCCCCGCCCCTGGCGACTTTGCACTTTGATCTGACCACCGTGATCTTGCGCGATGGTCTGGCTGACCCAGAGTCCCAGCCCAGTCCCCTTGGTCTCTCGCTTGGTCGAGAAGAATGGGTCAAAAATGAACGGCAAGTCTTCTTCGCTGATGCCGCTCCCGGTGTCGCGCACCTGAATCAAAACGTAGCGGCCCGCCAGGAATTCAGTATCAGTTTCCCTTGAAAGCCGCGTAGTCACGTGCACCGTACCCCCCTTGGGCATGGCATCTTGAGCGTTGATCAGCAGGTTGAGCACCACTTGTTTCAGCTGATCGGCTGGCGTCGGCACCAGGGGCAAATCGGCGGCCAGATCCGAATGGACGGTCACTCCCGACTGGCGCAGTTGGCGCTCGAGCAGCTCGATGGCCTCTTCGAGCACGCGATTCACCTGGGTCGGCTCCGCGACCACCGTTTGCCGGTAAAAACCCAGCACCTGGCGGATGATACCCGACAGCCGATCCGTCTCCTTGCGCGCGATGCCGAGGAAACGGGCTGACCGAATCGTGGCCGCCACGTCACTTTCACCAGCATGAGATTCCAATAGCTCAAGCGAGTTCTTGATCGCCTCTAGCGGGTTGTTGATCTCGTGCGCCAACGTGGCAGCCAGGCGCCCAACCGCCGCTTGCTTTTCGGACTCAAATAGCTGCTGTTCCACCCGCCGCTGTTCCAGCTCCCGAATCTTCGTCAGGTCGTGCAGCACGCACACCGCCGAGCTGAGCTCTCCCAGCTCGTCGCGGACGGCGGTCGCGGTCGTTCCCATGGTGAGCACCTCGCCGGTGTCCGGGTCCACCATCTGGATTTCGCCATAGCGCATCCGGTCCGGGGTGAGCTTCAGCGGCACCAGGAAGGAGCTCAGCTTGGCTTCATTGGCGAGGTGAATAGTCCTCCAGCCCCCCACGTGGGTGTCAGAGGTGGCCGGCAAGAGCCGTTCGGCCGGCGCATTCATCAGCGTGATCTCGCCAGCGGCATTGGTGACGACGATGGGGTCGGCGACATTGGTCAGAATCAGGCTCAAGCGGTCACGCTCGAACTGGACCTCTTCGCCCGTTGCGCGCAAGCCCTCCAGGCTGCGACTGAGCTGTTCCCCGGCCCGGCGGAGGTCGCTAACGTCCTTGAGGAGCGAGATCATCCCCTGGTCACCCGTTCTGAGATTTGTGGCCGGGTGGCAAATGACCTCGTACAGAAGCTCGCCGCCTTCGATCGGATCGACCAGGCTCAGGTCGCGGCCCGGCTCAGGTCCTCCCGCGAGCGCGATGCTGGACAGCGTGGCGGAGAGGAGGAAGTTGTTCAGCTCGATGGCCCGCCGCTTGCCAAGGCTATCTTCGGAGCCGATCTGAAAGAGGCGAGACGCCTGCGTGTTCATCAGCACGAGGTCGTTGCGTTCGTCCGTGAGCAGCACCGGGTCCTGAACAGTGTTCACCATCCACCACAGCCACTCACCCTCAACGGCGCGCTCTTCGCTTTCGGGTCGGGCTACCCCACGCTCAGCCAGCACCGCGATCAGGCGTCCCGCGTATGGCAGCAGGTCGCTGACCTCCGCGTCCGTAATGGGATGCTCCTTGCTCACCAGCAAGATGCTGGAAGCCGGGATGAGCGGCACGACGGCGAGGCAGTACATGCCGAATTGCACACACATGGCCCGCACTTCTTCGCTGATCCGTCCGTCGCGCACCACATCGGCCACCAAAACTGGCTTTCCTTCCTCCATAGCGGACAGGATCACCGTCGGGTTTTCAGTCAACCCAATCCGGAACGTCTCGGCCAGCTGATCGCTAATGTTGGCGCTCGCGATGCCCGAAAGGGAGGGCGGATTGGGCTCGACGGCGGCCACCAGCGCCCGTTCGAAACCGAGCTTGGCGACTAATTCCTCGAGCACCGGCCGGACAAGATCCGGCGGTGGCTGGCCAACCGCGCCGTGCCGTTCGAAGAGCAGCGTGTCGTGCATGGGTACGGGCCTCGCGCTCTTCGGTTAAGGCACCCGGCGGGTTTCGGCCGGACGCTCCACCGGTGCCATGCCGGCTTCGCCCGACGTAAGGCCGGGGCGCGCGACCGGAGCGGTGATGCCGATGGCTTCGGCATAGCGCAGATAGGTATCGATGGATGCCACAACGATCCGAGCCTCGACGGTGATCAGATCGATACCGACGAGTGATATGCGGACCCACGCATCGATAACGATACCCTTGTCCAGGATCCGGTCCAGGACGTCGATGAGACTGGTGCCCCCTGGATGACGCTCCACTGCCATGAGCTACTCCTCCCTTCCAGTGCGCCGGCGGCGCGGTGTCCGAGGTGGCTGGCTCGCGGGAGGCGCAGGGCTTTCCAGCGCCCGCTCCAATGCAGCTACCCGCTCGCGCAGCGCGACGACAGCTTCCGACTCCTCCTGAGAACCCCCGCTCAGGAAGCGGTCGCGCCGCCACCAATCCAGACCGATCTCAGAAGCTTTGTCGATCGAGCATAGGAGCAGCCGAATCTGGATGGTCAGCAGCTCCACGTTGGCCAGGGAGACGCGGATATCTCCCACCACGACCAGCCCTTTGTCCAGCACCTTGTCTAGGATATCGAGCAGGGTAACCGCGCCGGGCTGAAGCTGTCCGCGACGCTCCGTCATTTGACAAACCTGCTGGTTTTGACGGCCTTGCGGAGATGGCCGGCTCGAACATTGATTTCCGAGACCGCTGCGCTCACTGGAGTAAGCGCCCGAGAGGACCCAGGTCCAAATTTAGCTCCTCTTCCGTAAATCCAAAGATCTCGCGTAGCTCAGCGAGCTTCGCATCCAGCTCCATCAGGGCCAAACCCATCCGTTCCACGTCCGGCTCGGAGAGGCGCCCTCCCTCCATACGTCGGAGTGCTTGCCGTTCTATCAGTTGTCGGAGCAGCTCGACCAGTGAAAGCACCAACTGGGCCACGCCATCGGCCACATTGCGCTGCTCTTGTTCTTCAGAGGGCACCAGATCTTGAAAGCCAGGGACTACAGCCTGATAAGGATCGGACGCGACCCCCTCTCGCGGTCTGCTTCGTAGACCGGTCTCTCTCGGATGGGGAGAGACGACACCCCCTCCTCCCTCGCGGGGGAGGGCTGGGGAGAGGGGGCGTTCTCCTCCCCCTTGATCGGGGAGCGTTAGGGTCGGAGTAACGGGTTCCTGCCCTGGTTCAAATCGATCAATTGACCCCAGGACAAGCTGGAGGCCAACATACATCAGGTCCACATCGGCCAAGCCGATGCGCGCTTCCCCGACCACCACAGCACCCTTATCCATCAGGACATCGAGCGCGTCCGCGAGGGACGCGTGGCGACGCAGAGCAACCTGAGGTTTAACCACGAACCGCTCGGACGAATGAATAAGGGGCCCAGGGGCCAGTCAGCTCAACGCTGAGGCCTAGAGCCGCATGAGCAGATTCGAGATTGGCGAGGCTCTCCTGAAACGCTTCTTGCTGACCGACATCTACCAGGAAAGCAGCCTGAGCCACCAGCTGCCGGGTACCCAGAGTCACCGCTGGTTGCTGCGGCAGCTCATCGACCTGCGTCTGGGCACTCAGGGCTGAAAGCCGATCAAAAATCACTGCTATTGCCTCATCCACGACATGGTCAGCTTCGTCAGCACTGAGCTGCTCAATCCGTTTACGAAGCAGATAGGCCCGGCCCGGCGCGGCAGCATTGGCTTCCTCACCCAGGGCGCGTAAACCAGGACTCATCGATCGAGCAGCGGCCACGGCGTCGGCGGGGTCTATGTAGACCTTCACGCTCCATTCCACCTTGCCGTCCAGAGCTCGCAACAGGGCACGCAGCTCATCGGCCCGCTCGGACAGCAGCTGCGTGATTGCTTCTGCGCTGCGATAGATGGCGCCGAAAGACATGGGAATCAGCGCCGAATGTTCCGCGTACAGAGCGCGCACCACCTCTTCGTGCCGCACGGCCAACGGAGCCAGGCTCCCCAGGTCGGCCAGCGCCGCGTTAAGCGGACCCTCGGCGAACTGGTTGGCGGGCACCCGGCTCAAGGCGGCCGACAGACCAGCCGCCTCAAGGACGAACACATCCTCGGCTGGATCAAGCCCGGGGATCTGCGCTGCGTCTGCATCCGGGCTGAATGCCGCGTCCGCAATGAATATCGCGTACAGGTAGAGAAGATGATCCCCACCCCCCTC
>DASXTD010000295.1:0-3176 GCA_036505655.1 Chloroflexota bacterium | reverse complement strand
CGTTTGGCGGACGGGAGGGGACTTACGTCACCTCCACCCAGCTCCGTGGCCGGCTGTTCCGCGAGGTGGAAACGAACATTGCGCTGCGCGTCGAAGAAGCCGGGGCTCGCGAGCAGTTCCTGGTGTCGGGTCGTGGCGAGCTGCACCTGGCCATCCTGGTGGAGAACCTGCGGCGGGAAGGCTATGAGTTCGAGGTTTCACGACCCCGGATCATTCCCCGGCGGATCGAAGGCGTCCTCTGCGAGCCTGTCGAGCACCTCGTGATCGACGCGCCTGAAACGTACATGGGTCCGCTGGGATTTGAGCTTTCCAGTCGGTCGGCAGTCCCAGTGAACCACGTGAGCGACGGTAAAGGCCACGTCCGCCTCGAGTATCGGATCCCGACCCGGGGACTGATCGGTTTCCGTGGAATTTTTCTTACGCTTACTCGCGGTGAAGGGCTTATGTCGAGCGTGCTCGATGGGTACGAGCCCATTGGTGCCGACGTCTCGCAGACCCGAAACGGCGCGCTGGTAGCGTCCCACAGCGGTGTGGCGACCACACACGGGTTGAACAACGCCCAGGAGCGCGGGCAGACGTTCATCGAGCCCGGCGAGCCGGTTTACGAGGGCATGGTCGTGGGCGTGTCAAAGTATCCGCGAGACATCCCCGTCAACGTGTGCAGAGAGAAGCAGAAAACCAACATTCGCTCCTCAACGTCCGACATCGCGGTGCGGCTTTCCCCCCGCCAGATCCTCTCGCTGGAGGAGTCCCTGGCCTGGATCGAGGACGACGAGCTGGTCGAGGTCACTCCCAAGAGCATCCGCATCCGCAAGAGCTTGCTCAAGGACGAGGATCGCCTCAAGGCCCGCAAAGGCGCAAAAGCTTAGGGTCCAGGTCGCTAGACCCAGGGCCGTTACCTGAAGCTCAGTCCTTGTCCCACTCGAAGGCGTTCCAGGCGTTCGAGTTGTCCACCATGCCGCCGATGCCACGGACGCCCTTTAACGATAGGACAGGGGCGACGTTGAAGTACATAGGGATAATGGCGACATCACCCAGCGCTTCCTGCGCCATCGCGCGTTGGATCTCGAGTCGCTCCGATGGGGCAATGGTGACCGCCAGCCGGTCATAAAGTTTGTCCAGCGCCGGGTTGTTGTAACCAGAGCGGTTGGTGGCGGCCCAGCGATTCTCAGCCGTGGCGATCGCCCGTGAGTTGAGCGCGTCGGACAGGAACATGTCCCAGATGTTCGCGGTCACCGACACGCCCGGTAGCGTCACTCGATACTCGGCATTCGAGCTGAGTACCGTGGGGACGACGTTTTCGATGGTCTGGGCGCCCACGCCCTTCCAGCCGACTCCGATCGCGGCGATGATCTGCTCCGCGGCTTCCCCTGTGGGGGCCCGGATTTCGATCTCGAAGCGCTCACCGCTGGATTGAGAGATGAGCCCTTGCTGGGGGTCGCGGATCCACCCGGCCTGGGCGAGCTGCTCCTGGGCGCGAGCAAGGTCGAATGGGTACTGAGGGACGGACGGCGCCAGCTGGCTGTACAGCTCGTACGTGGGCGGATACCAGCTGTCTGCGATTGGGCTCCGGCTGTGGGTTGCGACCTCGCTGATGGATGGGCGATCGGTGGCGCGGAAAAACGCCTGCCGTACCACCCGGTTGGTGAACCCGTTGCGGGGGCGGCCGTAATCCGGTCGGTGCTGGATGAGCAGGTAGCGAAGGGCGCCCTGGTTGTCGAACCGCACCTGGTTGCCAGTGCCCTCCCAGCGCTGCTGGACTTCCTCGGCTGCGCTGATGTCTACGCCCTGCGGAAGGACCAGATCGACGCTCTCGGCCAGGATTGCGGCGACCATGGTCCGGGGGTCGTTCATGAAGCGCACGGTGATGGAGTCGAGCGGCGGGCGACCAAGGTAATAGTTATCGAAGCGGGCGAACTCCATCTGAGATCCGAGCTCCCAATGCTTCAATCGGTACGCGCCGAGACCGATGAAATCGGATCCGAACAGCGTGCTGTTCAGGAAGCTGGTCTTATCGGCCTGGTAGGGTGCCTCCAGGAGATGGCGGGCAAGGGGAATCAAGCCAGCTGCCGCGTCGGCGTCCACGTTTACGGCTGACCAATGGATCACAAACGTCGCCGGATCGGGGGCTTCGGCTGACCGCATCGACCGCAAGATCGCGCCGGCCTGGTTGGGGACGGTGGGGTCCTTGTAGACGCCGAACGTGAACAGCAGGTCGTCGGATGTGAAGGGGACGCCGTCATGCCACTTGATATTGGGCCGCAGGTTCCAGGTGGTGTCCATGGTGCCGTCGGCGTTGATGCTCCAGGTGCCCTTCTCGACGGAGAGGAGCTCGGAGGCCAACTGGGGGATGCGGGTCCATTTCTCGGTCCGCACCACCAGGTAGTTGTGGGGAATCTGGAGGACCTGCTTGTTGCCACTCGTGGTGGAGGCGCCGCTGAAGTCCGCATGCAATCCGCTCGGCTCGCTCTGCACTGCTACGACCAGGTTCTTCGGTGCAGCGGGAGGTCCTGCCGGAGTTGGACCTTGCCCCGCGGGTGCCGTCGGAGCACAGGCGGCGAGCAGCGGAGCCAAAAGCATGACAAGGGAGCGTTTCGCCAGGCCTCGTTTTGGTATCGCGGGCCCTTGTGGCCCGCTCCGGCTTGGCGGGAGACAATCCGCCGCGCTACCCGGCGACTTTTGCGTCACGCGGGGCTAGCCGCGCGGGCTCGTCGCTCGGCCCAAACTTTGCGGCCTGCTTCACGGAGTTGGGCGCGATCCGCGTCCGGGTTGCGTGCTCGCGGAATCTTCATGATGGTCGTTTGGCCATGGGTATCGATGACTCCTCGCCGGGCCGGGGCCATCAGCTTTGGGTCTTCTCCCCGCTGCACCGCGCGGATGTCCTCACGGAGAAGCTTACGAACCATGGCAACTCCAGTGTCACTCCATCCCAGATGTTCGAGGTCATGCACGGCGATCGGCCGCTGACTGGTCTGGCCCTCGAAGTCGCCGGGCTGACTCTGGCGCTCCTCGTAGGTCCGCTCCAGCGAAGTGCGGGGGCTCGCAAATCGCCACCGACCGGCGTGTACACCGTCCATCTTCTCAGGCGTGTAGAGCAGCTCGAATGAGGTTGTGTGCGCATCGTCCACCGGGATCGTCCACGTCGTGGTCCGCGGCGGGTCAAAGGGGATTTCATT
>DASXTD010000294.1:0-2619 GCA_036505655.1 Chloroflexota bacterium | reverse complement strand
GGCGGAAGCGGGCACCGGACTCGTGCTTCTCGGGACGGCGCCGGCGGCGGATCAGGTGACCGCGCTGCTGGCGGCCGGAATGCGCGGCTTCTTGCTGGACGACGCCACGGCGGAAGACGTGCGGGTGGCGCTGCGGTCGGTCGCGCACGGACTGGTGGTGCTCGATCCGGTGCTGGGCCGCAACCTTGGCGCCGCGCCGGCGGAAGAGGCGGCTGCCGACCAGGAGCTGGAGCAACTGCTTACGCCGCGGGAGCGCGAGGTGCTCGATCTGCTGGCGACGGGGCTACCGAACAAGATCATCGCGCGGCGGCTGCAGATCAGCGAGCACACGGTGAAGTTCCACGTCGCCTCAATCCTGGGGAAGCTGGGAGCGGCCAGCCGGACGGAGGCGGTGACCCGGGCGATCCAGCGGGGCCTGCTCGCGCTATAGGTCGGGCGGGCAAGGCCTGCTGCTGTAGGCAATTAGCTTGGTTGTCCGCTCAAGAACCATCGCCCCGCTGGATTGGCAGGGCCGACCGCCGGAGGGGCAATTGGCTTGGTTGTCCGCTCAGAGACTGTCGCCCAGTTGGCCTGAGGGGCGCGGCGGGGAATCGGTGAGGGATAGATGCTGAAGCGCTTGGATCACGTGGCGATCAGTGTGCGAGACCTGGATCGGTCAATCGAGTTCTACTCGCGGTATTTTGGGTTGGAACCTTACTTCACTCAGCCGGGGCCAGCGCCGCACATCAAGGCGATCGCGTACTTGCGGTCGGCGCAGGGCGTAGTGGAGCTGATGCACGTGCCCGAGCATCGTATGGCGGGTGGTTTTCATTTCTGCTTCGTGAGTGATGACTTCGATGTTGATTTCGAGCGTCTGGTGGCTGACGGGGTGCCGGTGAAGTCGCCGCCACGGGCCGTGGCGGCACGCGAGCCATCTGAGGCTGGTTGGCTCCGCTGCACGTTCAGCGGGCCGGATGATGAGGAAGTGGAGCTGCGGGGACCAGGTCGGCAGGGCCGACAGCCATAGGGGCAAGATAGTTTGGACTCCCCTTCAGAATCCGTCGCCCCGTTGGTTTGGCCCCGGGGAGGGACTACTTTCGGGGTAGAATTTGAGGTGCCCACGGTTGGCATTTCGGAGGCGTTGTTGCAGTCGAATCGGGTCCGTGATTTTGTTATCCGTGAGCTGGTAACAGTCGAGCCGACCACACCGATCGTTGAAGTTGCCCGACAGATGAGCAGTCAGCGATTGGGTTCGGCGATCGTGGTCGAAGACGGCAACCTCGTCGGGATCCTCACCGAACGCGATATCGTGCGGGTGGTGGCAGAGGGGGCTGACCCCGAGAAGACGACGGCGGCGGACTATATGAGCCGCCAGGTGGCCACGATTCGGGCCGATGAGGAGATGGCGGAGGCAGCCCGGGTGATGATCAGCGAGCAGATTCGGCATCTCCCGGTGGTCGAGAACGAGCAGCTGCTGGGGGTACTATCGATCCGCAACATCGTGCAGTGGAGCGTGCGGCAGTCGCCCGACGAGGGCCGGCACCTTCCGCAGTTAATGGATTTGGTTTAAGCCCCACCCCCCAGCCTCCTCCCGGCGTACGAAGAGACGATCGGGGGGACGCCCTCACCCCAACCCTCTCCCAGAGGGAGAGGGAGTTAAGAAGAGCTTCGCCTGCCTGCCGTGGCGGTGCTATGATCGGCCCCAAGTGGACGGGTCAATGGCTGGCCATTGGGGGGCGAGGCGATGAAGCTCGGGGCCCTGTACGTGATCTTCCTGCTTGCTCTCGCCGTTACTGCGTGCGTGACGCCACCCCAGGCATCGTCGGGGGCCAGTGGCCAGGCCCCGATTGTGAAGAAACAGATCGTGGTTGCCATCCTCGGCGACCCGGCGGGGCTGCACCAGGAAATGACGGCTACGAGCGGTAACGGCACCGTACCGGGGCTGCAGGAGACCTATCAGATCCTCGATGGCGCGCTGACCCACCTGGATGCGGACGAGGTGCGCCAGCCGGAGCTCGCGGAAGCGGTACCCACGGTCGAGAATGGCTTATGGAAGGTGCTCCCGGACGGGCGCATGGAGCTGACCTGGCACCTCAAGCCAGGAGTGACCTGGCAGGACGGCACGCCACTTACCGCGGACGATCTTCGGTTCACCGTGGACGTCTATCGCGACAAGGAAATCGGAATCGGGAAGCCGTCGAACCTGGCCGCGTTGGATGGCATCGACGTGACAGATCCGCAGACGGCGGTGATGAAGTGGACGAAGATTTACACCGACGCGGATCAGGTGTTCAGTGGCAGCAAGACGATGTGGCTGTTGCCCAAGCACATCCTGGAGGGGCCGCTGCAGGACAACAAAGAGGGCTTCCTGGGCCTGCCCTACTGGCGCGAGGGCTTTGTGGGGGCGGGCGCCTTTGCGATGCGGGAGTTTGCGTCGGGCAGCCACATGACTCTCGTCGCAAACGATAGCTTTGTTCTGGGACGGCCGAGGCTGGACGAGCTGGAGGTGCGGTTCTTTACTGACCGTCGCACGCTGTTAGCCAGCATCCTTTCGGGAGCGGTGCAGACATTCATCGGGCATGGCCTCTACCCGGAGGACATCCTGACGATCCAGAACAGCGGGCAGGACGTGCGAGTCCA
>DASXTD010000293.1:0-3602 GCA_036505655.1 Chloroflexota bacterium | reverse complement strand
TCTGGCCGAGGGTGGCAAAGCCCCAGGCGATCCCGGCTCCGAATCCCAGGTTGTAGCCATGCTTGCGCCAGCCCTCCGCCAGCTCCCGGCCGCGATCGCGCATCGCCAGTGCCATCCGCACGGCCCGGATCGGCGCGTCCGGACAGGGGAGCGGGTCGTTGAAGAAAACACGGACCCCATCGCTGGAGAACCGCTCCAGGGTGCCCTCATACCGGCAGGCGGTCTCGCCCATCACGTCCTGAAACTCCTGTAGAACCCGCATCACCTCTTCCGGCTCAGCCGCCTCAGAAAAGGCGGTGAAGCCCTTCAGGTCGCAGGCGACCGCCGCGATCTCCTGCCGATGGCTCTCCAGCACGCGGTCGTCGGGCGAGGCCACCAAGAGCTGCGCGACCTGGGGCGGAAGAAACCGCTTCAGCCGTTCCAGCCGGCTGATCTGAGTGACCTGTTCCTCCACCCGACCTTCGAGATCGCGGTTCCACCCCGCCAGCTCGGCGGCTTGCGCTTCGATGGTGTCGTGATAGTGCTTGATGCGCAGCAAGGAGCGGACGCGCGCCAGCAGCTCCGCCTCGTCGAATGGTTTGGTGACGAAATCGTCTGCCCCCACCTCGAGCGCGCGCACCTTCTCCTGGTCGTCGCTCGCGGTCACCATGATGATGGGCAACAGTGCGCTGGCGGGGCCCTCGCGGAGGGCCTGGCACACCTCGTAGCCATCCATCTCCGGCATGACCACGTCGAGCAGTACCAGGTCCGGCGGTTGCGCCGCCACCAGGGCTATCGCGTCCGATCCGCAGGTGGCGGACATCACCTCGTAGCCCCGCGGCGCCAGCATGGCCTCCAGGAGGCGAATGTTGCGCTCCGTATCGTCAACGACCAGGATTTTGCTGGTCCGCTCCATTCAGTCCTCCGAACCCGCGCCGCGCTCCGCTCGACCTTCGCAGTACTGCGCCACGTCGCGCACGAAATCCGCAACATCGAATGGCTTGGCAATATAACCGGCGAAGCCAGCCTGAAGAAACCGCTCCCGGTCATCGCTCATAGCGAACGCCGTCAACGCGACTACCGGCACCGCGGCCAGGCGCGCGTCGCGCTTGATCCATCCCAGGGCGGTCACACCGTCGACATGGGGAAGCTGGATATCCATCAGGATCAGATCGGGCAGGTGCTCGCGGGCCAATGCGAGGGCTTCATCAGCGGTACCTGCCTCCAGTGTGCGATAGCCGGTCGCCTGCAGTATGTCGCGCGCCAGCATGAGACTTGCCCGATTATCCTCGACAATGAGGACCAGCTTCGATTGGGTCACACCATGCCCGATGCGGAGCGGGGACTCCCTCTCCCGCCGCAGGGGGAGAGGGAGGGGTGAGGGCCACCCTCGATCGCGCAAACATTGATGTCAGGGCGCCGAAGAGGGGCCCTCACCTAGCGTCTCGCATTGCGATGGGAGAGGAATCATCCGACGCCTGATTCGCCGCCCTCATCGGAAGCGTGAACCCAAACACGCTGCCCTTCCCGGCCTCGCTGGTAACCCAGATCTGACCGCCGTGGAGCTCCACAAACTTCTTGGCTAGCGCCAGGCCCAACCCTGTACCTTCCTGGGCAATAGCCGCGGACCCCCGGGCTTGATAGAAGGCATCGAAGATGAAAGCCTGGTCTTCTGGGGCGATACCAATGCCGGTGTCTTCCACCAGCACCCGCACCGAGTCCGCGGACGCGGGAGTGGCGGCGATTGAAACTCGACCCCCAGCGGGGGTGAACTTCACCGCGTTGGAGAGCAGATTGAACACGACCTGCTTGACCCGCCGCTCGTCCCCTTCCAAGAGGTCAACAGCCGCGTCCACATCCAGGGACAGACTGATCTCCTGGCGGCCTGCGCGCTCGCGAACCATCGCCAGCCCACTTTCGAGCACCTCCCGCAGCGAGAAGGGAGCGACCTCGAGGTCAGTCTGGCCGGCCTCAACCTTGGAAAGATCCAGGACCTCGTTGATCAGCGCCAGCAGGTGTCGGCCAGACTCCAGGATCTCGGTGAGATGCTCCTTCTGCTTCGGGTTGAGCTCGCCGTACAACTGCTGGAGCAGGACCTGAGAGAAGCCGATGATCGCGTGGAGCGGCGTGCGCAGCTCGTGGGACATGCTGGCCAGGAAATCGGATTTATGCTGGCTCGCCAGCTCCAGCTCCCGGGTCTTGGCGTGCAGCTCTCGGAGGGTCTCGCCCAGCTCGCGCGTGCGGTCCTCGACCTTCTCCTCGAGGCCCTCATACAGCTCCTGCAAATGCGCGGCCATGCGATTGAATTCTTCCGCCAACGCTTGCAGCTCATCGCCGGTGTTGACTTCGATCCGCTGGTCGAGCTCACCGGCGCCGATCCGAGCTGCATTCGCTCGCAACGCCTGGATGGGTCGCACCATGCTGCTCGCCAACGCCACGCTGGCGATGACCGAGAGCACCAGCCCCAGAGCGAGCAGGATGAGGCTGCGCTCGATGGATGCATAGGCGGGTGCGAACGCCTCTTCGATCGGCTGCTCCACGAAGACCAGCCAACCCGGCGGATCGATCACCTCATACGCGGAGAGCACCTCCCGTCCCTGGAAGTTCGGGGCCACCATCCCCATCTCCGCTTCGAGCGAACTCGGCGGCCCTACCGGTTTGGCTTCGCCACCTGTCGACAATGCCACGAGGCCGACCTGGACCTGTGCCAACGACCTCAAATCCGTTTTTCTCAGCACCAACCCGATATCCGGATGGGCGATGAGATCGCCTTTGGAATCGACGACGTAAGCCTGCCCGTGGGCACCTAGGCTGATGCTGGACACCACGTCCCAAACAAGCTTGAGATTCACCTCGGCCACCGTCACGCCCCAGGGCGCGCCCATCTCCGGCACGGCGATTGTCATGTACGGCTCGGAATCGTCTCGGAAATAAACGGGGCCGTAGAACGTCGAGCCAGCTTGGGCTGCCCGGAAGCTCTGATCTGCCGCGTGGTCGGCGTCACTCCCGGCGACATTCAATGAGCGTCGCGAAACCCGCATTTGTTCGCGGCCGGAGGTGTCGAGATAGCTGACGTCAGTCACCGCCGGGACCTGGCGAAGGAGGCGAAACATGCCCTCTCGGCGCTGCTCTGGGGGGATCAGAGTCCCTGCGCCGGCCGGTGGAGCGCTCCAGACGATCTGCTGGTCGACTCCGTGGAGGAAGTTCTTGATGGAGAGGGCGGCATTGACCGCCTTCTCATGCTGGATCCGGGCGAGCGCCGCTTCGCTCTCCTTTAGCGAGAAAAAGAATTGCAGGCCGCCGCTGGCCAGGAGCACCCCGACCACGACCGCGGTGATCGCCATCGCGTAGCGGCGAAAGGCAGATCGCCGCGGCCCTTGAGTGAGCCGAACGGTTTGGTACATTGACCGATTGGCTTCCTAAGCGTAGCTCGGAGGACACGATCTGGCGTCTGGGATCATATCGAACGCCTCGTCTACGCATCCGCCACCCGTTAGGGTACAGCGAGCCCGCCACAGGCTACATGTGGATATTTGCACATATCGCTACACATCTTGACCGCAGCGTTGGGCCCGCCCCGATAACACTCGTCAGGTGGCTAGAAAATGACCGTGGACGCGCCT
>DASXTD010000292.1:0-12865 GCA_036505655.1 Chloroflexota bacterium | reverse complement strand
AGCACTGCGCCTGGTCCATGGTAGTGTGCCTTGTGGTAGCGGCCGACTGGCCACTCTGAGATATGTCCGGAGGGGAACCCGCCCGCCATCCGATAGCCAGTAAGCTGACCGCCCGAGACTTTGTTCTCGCTGTCGTCCACGAGCTCTTCGCTGACGTTCGGAATAAAGTTGGTGTACCAGGTCGTAGAGTTGAAGCGCCCAGAGGTGACGCGGTTGTCGGTGCAGGTGAAATAGTCCTCCGCGCCGTCATATGCGTCCAGGAATTCGTGATCGGAGTTGAAGATGAATTCGAACTCGTTGGTGCTGGGTTCTTGTTCGCCGCCAAAGGCTTCCAGCATGGCGTTGAACAGGCGCGGGGCAGTGGTGACAGCGAAGTAAAGAACCGGCTCGCGACCAAGATTGAACATCCGGTAGTACGTATTCTTGGGCGGCGCGAAAAGGCTTCCCTGGGCCCACTCGAAGGTCCGTTTGTTCCCATTCTTTTGCCAGATTTCAGTTGCCCCGCGCCCCTGCAGGATGAGCGTGAACTGCTGATAGAGGTGGTGCTGGATATCCAACCCCTCACCCGGCGGAATCTCGCAGACAAACATTCCCCGCTCAGCCTGGAAGGTGCCGGCCAACTCGATGAACGTACCCAGGCCCTTGCCAGAGCGAGCCCACGGGGCACGGGGAAGCGCCGTGATGTCGGCAACGCCGGCGACCGCTGAATGGATGGGGATCTGCTCTGACTCCATCCAGCGGTAGTAAGGAAAATTACGTCGGACGGAAACGTCTGCCGCCTCGCGGATGGCCTGCCCCTGGTACATCTGCATCCGTGTCTCCGTGCTCAGGATGGCTAGTGAGGCTTCGCCCCCACCTGCTCCATGAGCTTGTGGAAGTTCTCATAGGGATGGGCGCCGACTAGCGCGAGTCGATCATCAGCCACGAAAGTGGGCACCGCGGTGACTCCGACCTGGCGCGCGCGATCGTATTGCTCCTGGACGCGGTCACGATAGCGGTGCTCATCCAGGGCAGTCAGCAGATCACTAGTCGCCAGCTCCAGCCCGTTCGCAATCTCGCCCAACACGTCGGGTGAACCGATATTGGTGTTGTCCACGAAGTACGCCTTGTAGACGGCCCAACGGTAGGGTACCTCGGCGCCATTATCTTTGGCCCACTCGGTGGCCTCGTGCGCCAGGGTCGAGTTGTAGCGATGGGTCCGCTTCCCGACCGTCAGACCGGCCTCTTCCGCCAGCTGGGTGAACCCGGATCGGCCGGAAGTGAATCGCTCGGGCAAGGGCTCACCCTCCGCCGCGATGCCCGGATGCAGCTCGAACGCGCAGTACTCGACCTCGACGTCGTATTCGCCCTTGAGCAGGTCGACCCGAGCCTGGCCGACATAGCAGAACGGTCAGATGTAGTCGCTGTAGACGGTGACCTTCGTGGACATGAGGACCCTCCTCCTCTGCATGTCATTCCGACGAGCCCTTCGGCAGGCCCAGGATAAACTCCGCGAGGAAGAATCCGCGCTCCGGGCTACGGATTTCTCGCTTCACTCGAAATGACAGCGTATTTTCGGCCGAACGCTATGGCAGCTCTAAAAAGCCGATCACCAGCTGGTTGAATTCTGCTGGCTTCTCATACTCGACGAAATGGCCCGTGCCGCCGCCCCAGATGTGGATGCGTACGTCGGGGATCAGCGCCAGAGACGAGAGCGCGCCCTCCCACGGCACCACGCGGTCCATATGGCCCCACACGACCAACACGGGCGCCTTCAACTGGCCGATGATGGGCTGGATGTTGCTGTTCGACATGGCAGGCATCTTGGCGCGGCCCGCTATGTGTCCTGGGATCAGGGCCGCGGCCAGGCGGGCGTCGATCATCTCGTCGGTGCAGAGCTCCGGATTTGGAATGAACTCGTGCATCAAGGTGGCCATGTTCTCGCGCGTGGGATTCTGGGCCACGACACCGAGCATCTTGGCGCCGAAGGTCTGGCCAGGGGTGAAGTAGCTGGCTCCGCGGGCAACCCCGCTGGCCTGGAGGATGATCTTGCCCACCCGATCAGGATTTTCCACCCCGAACCGGACGCAGCACGGGCAGAACTGCGATGAGCCGTACAGGTGCGCCTTGTCGATGCCGAGGTGATCCATCAGCCCCAGGATGATCTTGGAGCAGAAGATGTCCAAGGGCTCATCGCCCCGCTTGACATCCTTATCGGAGAGGCCATAGCCAGGCATGTCCATGAGGATGCATCGGAAGTGCTCGGCGAGCCCATCCAGATTGTGTACGGTGTTGCCCCAAGCGTTGGCGCCCGGTCCACCACCATGAAAGCAGAACAACGCGGGGCCCTGGCCCACGTCGTTGTAATGAATCTTGTGGTTGTACACGTCCGCGTAGCGGTCGGTCTCTTCCTTGCTGTACTTCGTGCCATGGTGCGCTACTGCCATTGGGCGCCCCCTCTTCACAATCTGAGCTAACGCATGTTAGCTCAACCTTGCATGGATTGAGGCCGAGGCATTGCGTGCGCTTGCGGGGCGCTGGGGTTTGTGGTACTTCGATCAAGTTAAAGTTGCGGGCACTTGCAACGCGGAGGTGCAGCCGTGCTCAGTAAGGAAGATAACGAGGTCCTAACGCGGGTCGGGCCGGGCACCTTAATGGGTGACCTGATCCGCCAGTACTGGATTCCGGTTACGCTTATCGAGGAGCTGGCCAAGCCCGATGCACCTCCGATGCGCATGCGCCTACTGGGTGAGGATCTGATCCTCTTTCGGGATAGCTCGGGGCGAGTGGGCCTGCTGGAGGACCACTGCTCGCATCGGGGCGCCTCACTGTTTTTCGGACGCAACGGGGAGAACGGCCTGCGCTGCGTCTACCACGGCTGGAAGTACGACGTGGAGGGCAACTGCGTCGATATGCCCAACGAGCCCCCCGAGACTAGCTTCGCAGAGAAGATCCACCATCGCTCGTACCCGTGTGTTGAGTACGGCGGAATGATCTGGACCTACATGGGGCCAAGGAGCAAGCCACCCGAGTTACCCAAGCTTGAGTGGGCATTGCTTCCGCCAGAGCGCAGCTCGGTATCGGCCGAGTTCATCCGTGAGTGCAACTGGATGCAGGCGCTAGAGGGCGATATCGATACTTCGCACCTCTACTTCTTGCATGCGAGGCTCAATCCGGAGGGTGAGCGTGCCGGTGGGGATGGCACCTACCACGAGGATCGCCATCCGCGCCTTCACATCGTGGACACGCCCTACGGCGTGGTGTACGGGTCAGAGCGCGATGAAGGACCCCACGACTATTACTGGCGGATCACCCAGTTCTTGTTCCCCTTCCACACGTTCATTCCGCCGGGTGGGCGCGAGGGCCTGTCCGGGCACATTTGGGTGCCGCTGGACGATACGCACACGATGCGCTGGTCCGTAGCATGGGACCCGATCGCCCCGTTGGCTCAGCCGGCCAGGGCGGCGCCGGGCGACTTCCTGCCCGCCACCAGCGATCCACTAAGCCGCTGGCTGCGCCAGGAGAACCGCGACAACGACTACATGATCGACCGCGAGGTGCAGCGCATCAAGACGTTCACCGGCATTCCAAGCATCCCGTTGCAAGACCAGGCGGTCACTGAGAGCATGGGCGCGATCACCGATCGGACCCACGAGCACCTGGGCACGAGCGACGGGATGATCGCGCGCGTCCGACGCCGCCTGATCGACTCGGCCAAGGCCCTGCGCGACGATGGCGTTACGCCGCCGGGCGTCGATGATCCAGACGTATGGGCGGTGCGCTCGGCGTCGATCATCCTGCCGCGGACAGTCGATTGGCGCGAAGGAACACGTGAGCATTTGAAGGCCTTCACCGAACTCGCCGTGGCGACGGTGTGAGCGGGGTGCGAAAAGCCGCCCCCTTCGCCGCAACAAATGCTGAGTCGCGAGTGCTAAGTGCTGAGCGGCAGTCCGAAATGCGCTCTCAGCACTCAAAACTCAGCACCCAGCACTTGGCCCCGAGGGGCAGACGGGGTGTAGTTGCCGTCGCGATGCTGCTCGCGTACCTGACGGTGATGAGCTGTGCTCCGGCCAATCTGGCTGGCCGCGACTCTGGCGCCGCTGCGCCCACTAAGAGCGGACCCAAACGGCTGGTTGCTGCGATCCAATCGGAGCCCAAGGTCCTCACCAACACGCTCGTCATTAGCAGCGGCCAGCCCGGCGTGCCCGAGCTCGAGGAGATGCTCACCCAGGGCCTGATTGACGTCGATCCTGAGGGGACCAAGTTCCCAATTCTCGCGGAAGCAATTCCCACCCTCGAGAACGGCCTCTGGAAGGTCGCCCCAGACGGGTCTATGGACACCAAATGGACCATTCGACCGGGAGTTCAGTGGCACGATAGCACGCCGTTCACGACCGACGACCTGGTATTCACGCTCCAATTGGTGCGGGACCCGGCGCTCCTGGAGTTCAATGACCCGCGGCTGCGATTCATCGGAGATGTGAAGGCGATCGACGCGCGCACCATCTCGGTCCATTGGACCGGCCCGATGATCGACGCTGATCTGCTGTTCGCGCGGGCTACCTCGGGAACCTCGGGCTTCGCCTCGCCGCTGCCTCGGCACCTCGTGGAGCGACTCTATCAGGAGGATAAGGCGGGATATCACGAGTGGTCGTTCTGGACGACCGACTACATCGGTACGGGCGCCTTCAAGATGAAGGAATTCGTCCGTGGTGAGCATCTCACCCTACAGGCGAATGACCAGTATGTGTTGGGCCGCCCCAAGATCGACGAGGTCGAGGTCAAGTTCATTCCGGACTCCAATACCCGCATCGCCAATGCGTTCGCGGGAGCCATCGAGCTCACCATTGGGCGCGACGTTGCCCTGGACTCGGCGGTTCTGGCCAAGGATCAATGGAAGGAAGGCCGAGCCGAGACCTACCCGGGGTCCTGGTTTGGGATTCATCCTCAACTGCTCAACCCGAGCCCATCCATTGTGGGGAACGTCCAGTTTCGGGAAGCGTTGCTGCGCGCCATCGATCGCCAGGGAATGGTCGAAACCGTCTTGTACGGCATGTCGTCCATCCCGCATGCCTGGCTCAACCCCACTGAAGGCCAGTACTGGTATATCCACGACGTGGTTCCGCATTACGACTACGACCCGCGGCGAAGCGAACAGATGATTACGAGCCTGGGCTACACCAAGCGCGCGGATGGATTTTTCTACGACGCGTCGGGCCAGCAGCTCAGCGTGGAGATTCGCACGACCGGCGACAATGCGAGCCACCTGAAGGGCATGTACCCGATTGCCGACCAGTGGCAGCATCTTGGCGTCGCCACGGAACCAGTGGTCATCCCGGTGCAGCGGCAACAGGACGCGGAGTACCGGGCTACGTTCCCCGGCTTCCAGATCTTGCGCGGCACCTCCGGGACTAGTGGGATGGCCGCGGCCCTCAGCTCGAGGGCTGGACTGCCAGAGAACAACTTCCGCGCCTCCAGCAATTACTCGCGTCTGCTCGACCCCAATTACGACGCACTCTACGACCGCTATACGCAAACGATCCCCATGGCCGAGCGCAAGCAGCTAGTGGAGCAGTCGATGCGCTTCTTCACCGAACAGCAGATCAAAATGGGCGTCTTCTACGATGTGGCGGGGGTCCTGGTCAACAACCGCCTCCAGAACATCCACGCCCGCCGCGTGTCCTGGAATTCCCATCTTTGGGAACTGTCATCCTGAGCCGAAGGCGTGAGGATCCGTTCCTCTGGAATGCGGATTTCTCGCTTCGCTCCCATGAAAATATCGCTCGGAATGACAGATCTGCGCGCTATACTGGCTGGGACGACGCCATAACACGCTCCCCGGGGGAGGGAATATGCTTAGCAAGGCGGAGAACGAGGTACTGACCCGGATCGGTCCAGGCACACCAATGGGCAACCTGGTGCGGCAATACTGGATACCGGTCATGCTCTCGGAGGAGCTTGCCGAGGCCGACGGCGCCCCGCTGCGGGTCCGCCTCCTGTGCGAAGACCTGATCATGTTCCGCGACACCTCGGGGCGGGTTGGTCTGCTCGAAGATCATTGCTCTCACCGCGGCGCCTCGCTGTTCTTCGGGCGTAACGAGGAGAACGGCCTCCGCTGTGTCTATCACGGCTGGAAGTACGACGTCAGCGGCCAATGCGTCGACATGCCCAACGAACCGCCCGAGACCAGCTTTGCAGAGAAGATCCACCATCACGCGTACCCCTGCGTCGAGTACGGCGGGATGATCTGGGCTTATCTCGGGCCCCGGAGCCAGCCACCCGAGCTCCCCAAGCTGGAGTGGGCGACGGTTCCAGCCGAGCATCGCAACCTATCGCCGGTCGTCCGCGAGTGCAACTGGGTGCAGGCACTCGAAGGCGACATCGATACCGCGCATCTGTACTTCCTCCACGCGCGGCTAGACGGTAACGAGGATCGAGGTCCCCAGAACGACAACGGCGTGTTCCACGAAGATCGCCACCCCCGCCTGCACCTGGTCGACAAGCCATATGGACTGGTGTACGGGGCGCAGCGCGACGAGGGCTCCGACAAGTACTACTGGCGCATCACCCAGTTCATGTTCCCGTTCCACACGTTCTTTCCGCCGGGCGGCTTTTCCGGCGTGCCTGGGCACATCTGGGTGCCGCTCGACGACTACCACACCATGGTGTGGTCGGTGAGCTGGAACCCGATCGAGCCGTTGATCCGCCGCCAGCAGTGGTCGCGCCCAGACGCTTCGCAGTATTTGCCCGCCACTTCAGATGGGATGGGGCGTTGGCGCTCGCCGATCAACAAGGGCAACGACTACATGATCGACCGCGACCTGCAGAGCACCAAGACGTTCACAGGGATCCCGAGCATTCCGATGCAAGACCAGGCGGTCACGGAGAGCATGGGGCCGATCTACGATCGCAGCCAGGAGCACCTGGGCAGCACCGACGCCATGATCATGCAGGTGCGCCGCAAGCTCATCGAGGCCGCCAAGGCATTTGAGGAAGAAGGCGTGACCCCGCCCTGCGTGGATCAGCCGGAGCTCTACGGCATTCGTTCGGCGTCCCTGGTGCTAGACCGGCAGGCCGATTGGACCCAGGAGACCAAGGAGCTGCTCAAGGCCTTTACGGGCCTGCCAGTGGCAACTGTCTAGAGCCCGAATTTCTCTTTAGCGGCCCGGCACAGCTGGTACCGACGGTGCTGCCGGCGTCGCCGGGCGCAGCCGGGTAACGTCGGTTTCGATCTGCTTGAGTCGATCCATGGTATTTGTTAGCTGCTGCTCGACGGACGCAATCCGGGCGACCTGCGCCTGAACCATCGTGTATGCGCTGAAGGCGAAATAGGCCGCAGCCAGGGCTACAACAATGAGCACGACCAGGGCGATCCTGGTAAACACGCTCTCCTCCCGCGCGATAGGAACGACGCCCCGTCGGTGGGCCGTGGGGGCCCGAGTATACGCAACTCTGTGGCGGCACTGAAGCTCTCGGTTATCCTGTGGCGGCTGGCCGAAGCTTCTGCGGGATCTGGAGTGAAGAGATGAGCCACCATAGAAGGGGCGTCTTCGGCTTCGGACTGTCTATCCTGCCGTTGCTGGCAATCGTGGTTGGCTGTGCTCAGCCGGCCGGCCCCGGCAAGGAAGGGAGTCGCGCCAGCACCACCGACGCACGGGTACCGACTCGGCTGGTGGCCAGCATCTTTTCCGATCCGACCGGCATGCACCAGGAGCTGACCAACCGCACGGTGGGAAGCGTGCCGGGGCTGGACGCGCTCCAGCAGATCATGAACGCGGGGCTCAGCTATTCGGACGATCGCAATGTCTTCCAACAGCTTTTGGCTGAGGCTCTGCCGAGTACCGACAGCGGGCTGTGGCAGGTGTTCCCGGATGGACGCATGGAGACCACCTGGCACCTCAAGCCCAACCTCGTCTGGCACGACGGAATGCCCTTCACCAGCGACGACCTCGCCTTCGCGATGATGATCAATCGCGACAAGGAGCTCGGGTTCGCAGTGCTGGGGTCCCTGGATCTGGTGGAGGGCATCGACATTCCTGACCCGAGGACTGCGGTGATCCGCTGGGCGAAGCCCTTCATTGAGGCTGACACGATGTTCAGCGCGGGCATCGTCAGCCCGCTCCCGAAGCACGTTCTGCAGCAGCCGTACTCAGAGGACAAGGCTTCACTGTTCGGTCACCCGTTCTGGCGCGAGGAGTACGTAGGGGTGGGGCCGTTTCGCCTCCAGGAGTGGGTCCCAGGGAGCCACCTCAGCCTGATCGCCAACGACGCCTACGTTCTGGGGCGGCCAAGGATCGACCAGATGGAGGTCCGGTTCATTACCGAGTTCAACACGGTTGTCGCCAATCTGCTCGCAGGCGCCACGGATATCCATCTGGGACGGGGCTTCGGTGTGGAGCAGCTTCTCGATCTCCGCACTACGGCCCCCAACATGCAGGTCCAGGTAGGCGCCGGGCTGATTGGCGACCCGATCCCCATGTTCCCCCAGTTCATGAATACGGATCCGCCGGTGGTGGCCAATCTGGATTTCCGGCGAGCACTCTTGCGCGCCATCGATCGCCAGGAGATGACGGACACCATCAACTATGGTCTGGCGCCGACCGCGCATACGTGGCTGCAGCCGGATCGGGTGGAGTTCCGGTTCATCGAGGGCCGGATTAACCGCTATGAGTACGATCTGCGGTCCGCGGCCCAAACCGTGGAAAGTCTGGGCTATGCAAGAGGGGCCGACGGAGTCTATCGCGACGCGGGGGGCCAGAAGCTCCATATCGAGCTGCGCACGACCGACCAGCGATTGATTCAGCCCCGCTCAGCGTTTTCAGTGGGTGACTACTGGAAGCGGTTCGGCATCGACATCGACGTTACCAACGTCCCCAATCAACTCATCCCGGATCGCGAGTACCGGTCGCAGTTCCCGGCCTTCGAGCTAGTCGCAGGCGGGGTCAACCAGATGTCCAATTCAGTCCAGAACTGGCTGAGCACATCTGCGCCCACTGCCGAGACTCGATTTGTAGGGGGCAATCGAGCCCGCTACCGCAGCCCCGAGCTGGACGGGTTCATCCAGCGCTACGTGACGTCGATCCCGGTTTCGGACCGGATGATGGCCCTGGGCGATGTCATTCACCACCAATCCGAGAATCTGACGATGATGACGCTGTTCTATGAGGGCTCCGTGCTGATGCTGGGCTCACGCCGGCTCCGCAACGTCACGAACCACACCAAGTTCTGGAACACCCACCTCTGGGAGGTGGAGTGACGGTGCACCCGAAATCGATCGTCTGGCTTGCGACAGTCGGCGCCATCGTGCTGATGTCGGAGCCCTCCAGCGCGACTGCCCAACCTGGTCCGGAACCGCAACTCGTTCACGTCCTGGCGAGTGACTTCGCCTTCGTGATCGATCGTACAATCCTCCCGGCGGGTCCAGTTCAAATCGAAATGACCAACCTGAGCGATCAGCTGAAGCACGAGCTCTGGGTCTATCCGATCGATGAACGCGATAGGGAGCCGTTCCAGGAGATGCTGGAGCTCAAGCGCACCGGGCAGCGAGCGGACGAGCCCAGCTTCATCAGTGACATCTTTGGGCGGTCCGGCGAGGTCGCAGCCGGCGATGCCACGACATTCACAATTGACTTCTTACCCGCGGGCGTGTACGAGTTTGCCTGCCTCGCCCGCGAGGGCTCTGGGGACATACGCCAGGTCCACTACGACGAGGGCATGTACGCGGCTTTTGCTGTACGCCCTACTCGAGGGACCTAAATCCACGCTTTTCCACATGTTGTTCTCACGAACTAAACCGACTGGTTGGTTTCTTAGATAGGACAAGGAGCCAGATCGAGGATCAACGTACATTTGTGTTACCTATTGGCGGCGGGGACCGAGCTGTCGAGGAGCGCAGATGCGAGCGAACGCCCGACTGATATTAGCCGTGGTTAGCCTGCTGCTTGTCGCTTGCGCAGGGCCAACAGGATCGGGGAGGGGTGAAGAGGCGAATCCTCCCAATGGGTCTATTCCCACGGTGCTCAGAGTCGGGCTCCAGCGGGAGATCGAGAGCTTCGGAGGGTTCGGAAGCGGGGGCGGTGCTACGGTGGAGACTCCGCTGGTGCACGACGCCCTGGCCCTGGACCGCCAGGGGGTGGAGGTGCCCCAGCTGGCCACCGCCCTCATCTCCATCCAAAACGGCACCTGGCAGGTGAACGCCGACGGCTCGATGGACACCACCTGGCGGCTGCGGCCAGGGGTCCAGTGGCACGATGGAGCCCCGTTCACCACCGAGGATGTGCTGTTCGCCTATCAGGTGCGCAAAGATCCGGGGCTGCCGTCGGCCGCGCAAACTACGTTGCGGACGATGGTTTCGGCGGCCGTTCTCGATCCGCTGAGCTTCACGGCGCATTGGAACCAGGTGAATGTGCGCGCAGTGGAGGCGGTGGGGCTGGAGCCCCTTCCAAAGCACCTGCTGGAGTCTGTCTACCAGTCTGGTTCCGAGGCTTTCCTGGCCCACCCGCTACTGCGGTCCGAGTTCGTCGGTCTGGGGCCGTACCGGCTGCTGCGTTGGGACTCTGGAGTCGAGATGGACCTGGCTCGGTTCGACGCCTACTACCAGGGACCTGCGCCCATCGATCGCATCATCCTCCACTACATCGCCGATCCCACGACGCTGGTGGCCAACATCCTGTCGGGTGCTGTGGATGTGGTAGTTCCGCCCGGGGTTGATCTCGACGCAGCGGCGGAAGTTCGTGAACGCTGGGAGGCGGCCGGGAATTACGTAGTAGTGGGTGGCTTCGAGGACTTGAACTCGGCCTACACGATCCAGGTGCGGGCCGAGTACGCGTCGCCTCGGGCCGGCTTGCCTCAGCGCGACGTTCGCGAAGCCCTCTTGCGGGCCATCGATCGTCCGGCCATGACCGACGCCATTACCTTCGGGCTGGCGCCCGTAGCCGACAGCTGGGTCGCTCCGCAGCACGGACTGCGCAAGCAGGTAGAGGGGGCGATCCCGCAATACCCCTACGATCTCAATCGGGCTCGCCAACTCCTGGCCGGCGCCGGTTGGATGCCTGGCTCGGACGGATTGCTGGCCAACCCACAGACTGGGGAGCAGTTCAAGCTCGAGTTGGCAGGACCGGTGCGGCCGGCGCTTCAGAAGCAGCAAGCGATCATCGCTGACGGCTGGAAAGCTATCGGCGTGGAGGGTGACATCTTCGTGGTACCGTCCTCGCTGGACTTGATCGCCGAGACGCGCTCCACCCGGCCGGGCGTCTACCTGGGCAGCCTCACGGCCGAGCGGTATTACTTCCAGGATCAGCTCCACTCGCGCGAGATGACCTCACCCGCCAACTGGGTGCTCCGCAACCGCAGCGGCTACTCCAATCCAGCGGTGGACGCCGTGCAGGATCGGCTACGAGTGACCATCGACCAAGCCGAGCGGGTCAACCTGCAGCGCGAGTTCGTCCACCTGGCCATGGAGGACGTCGCACTCTGGCCGTTCTACTGGGACGTCTATCCGGTGCTGGCTGTCGCTAGTGTGAAGGCGCCCATCTTCCCCTCAAAAGGCAACACGCTGAGTAACATCATGGACTGGAACAAAGACTAGAAGGCTCACTAATGGCGGAACGTTATCAGGTGATCATCGTCGGCGGGGGGCCGGTAGGAGTCGCCGTAGCCGTCGATCTGGGGCAGCGGGGCATCAGTTGCGCCCTGGTCGAGCGTCGGCTCACCCCGCAACAGATTCCGAAAGGGCAGAACCTCACGAACCGGACGCTCGAGCACTTCTTCTTCTGGGGGTGCGTCGAGGAGCTGCGCGCCGCCCGGATCATGCCGCCCGGGTACCCCATCGGGGGCGTGACTGCCTACGGCAATCTGATGAGCGAGTATTGGTACGCGCCGGCGGGGGGTGGCCAGCCGGGTCGCGGTGAAGGAGTCCGCCCCTATTACTTTCAGGCCAACGAACGGCTGCCCCAGTATTTGACTGAGGAGGTGCTGCGACAGCGGCTGACCGAGCTGCCGAGCGTCACGGCTCTATTCGGACGGTCGGCGGTCGAATTGGAGCAAGATGATCGGGGCCTGCGAGTCACAATTGTCGGTGAAGGCGAGACCAAGGAGGTGCTGGAAGCCGACTACGTTGTGGGCTGTGACGGCGCGCGCTCGATGGTCCGTGAGTACATGGGGATCGATCGAGGAGGCGCCGATTTCGATCAGCAAATGGTCCTGGCCGTCTTTCGGTCGCGCGAGCTCCACGACGGGCTGAGCCGCTTTCCCGAGCGAACGACCTATCGCGTGCTCCGCCCGGAGCTGAGAGGCTACTGGCAGTTCTTTGGCCGGGTCGACGTCGGCGAAGGATGGTTCTTCCACGCGCCGGTCCCGAAAGACACTACCCTCGACAACTACGATTTTCACGGGCTGGTCCAGCAAGCGGCCGGGTTCTCCTTCGCGGCGACCTTCGACTACGTGGGGTTCTGGGATCTGCGCATCTCGGTGGCCAGCACCTATCGTCAGGGACGCGTCTTCATCGCAGGCGATGCTTGCCACAACCATCCTCCCTACGGTGGGTACGGCTTGAACTCGGGCCTCGAGGACGCTGTGAACCTCGGATGGAAACTAGCTGCTGCATTGCAGGGTTGGGGTGGCGAGCGCTTGCTGGACTCTTACACGGAAGAGCGCCAGCCTGTTTTCGTGCAGACGGGCGAGGCGATCGCCGCCGGAATCGAAAGGGATCGCGCTTTCCTGGACCGCTGCAGTCCTGAGCGCGACCGGGCCGAGTTTGAAGAGGCCTGGAAACAGATGGCTGCTCGCGCCGGGACGCAGGAGTACGAGCCGAACTATGAGGGCTCGTCGGTGGTGCTCGGACCTCCGGATTCCGGCTGCGGCATACGGGGACGGCCGTCCTTCGCCG
>DASXTD010000291.1:0-3563 GCA_036505655.1 Chloroflexota bacterium | reverse complement strand
CGAGGCAACGGCGAGCGTGGCCAGCTGCAATGCCACTCTCGACCTGGCCTTGCTGACCAGCTCGCTTGAGCTTCCGTCCGCGGGGTTCGAGCCGGCCCGCCAGCAGCCTGCCGCCGCGCAGATCTTCGTGCTCGGCTACCCGCGCCCCGATGCCATTGGGGGCGAAGAAGCTACGATCACGTCGGGCATTCTTTCGGCGGTGCGCATCGACGACGACGGCACTACTATCGTCCAGACTGATGCTGCCATGAACCCGGGAAACTCAGGCGGGCCGATCTCGAACGGCCAGGGCAGCCTCGTCGGCATAGCTGCTTTCGGGGTGCGCGGCAGTCAGGGCCTGAACTTCGGCATAGCGACCGAGTCTATCCAGGGCTTCCTCGACGCGCCCGCGCAGCAGTGCTCCTCTGCGTCGGCGACTCCTACCCCCACCAAGCCCAAGGGGCCGGGCGCGGTGCTGATCTCGGATGACTTCAGCAGCGAGAGCAAGGGGGTACTGGAGACCGGTACGACCACGCCGGGCGTCCAACTCGGTTACATCAGCGGTGAATACCGGATCGCCATCACCGGCCCCCAGGCCGACGAGGAAGATCTTTCCATCCCAGGAAGCTATTCGAATATCTCGCTAGCAATCGATGCGCGAGTGACAGGGAAGACGGGAAGCCTCATCTTCGGCTGCAACATCGACTACGAGCAGGACACCGGCTATGTAGTGCTCGTGAATCCGGCGGAAGGGAACATGTACCTGGTCCGCAGGGACGGGCCAAAGATTTTCCGAAATCTGACCCACGGCAAGGCAGCTGGTATCCGGATCGGGGATAGCACCAACCACTACGAGCTGACCTGCAACAAAGGCGCTATTTCGCTAGCCATCAATGGCACCGCGACCACTCTCCCCTATGTGGAATCCACCTACACCAAGGGGCATGTGCTGCTGGGCTTTGCGGTTGATCGAGGAAGCACAGGCGAGGCCCGCATCGACAACCTCGTGGTAACCCAGCGCTGAGAAATACATGGAGTACAGGGCCCCCTAAGGGGAGGTAACGCTGAGTGGCTGACTGCGTGGTTGCAGGAACGCGGCGGGCCTGACCTGGTGGCTGGCGGGGTTCAGGCTCGGGGGAGCGTCTCCGGCTTGTACGGCCGAGAGCGCGGCCAGTAGGCGTCGGCGCACTGCGCTGATGGGCGTATCGCTGGAGCCGATGTGCTCGCGTGTGCGGTCGTAGATCGCGCCCATGCTCTCCTGGACCGCGCAGTCCTGAGCAGCGATGCCCGGAATGCCGGTAAAGGAAACGGAGTCCTGAATAGCGCGGTTAATGAGGTAATCGTTGTCGCGATTCGCGGCGGGTCGATAGCTGCCCGGGATCAGATCGAGATAGACGCCTTCCTTACTGGGCTGCCCGGTCCCAGACCGACCGGAAAGTGGTCGGTCACGGTCCCAGGTGATGCTGAACGCCCAGCAAGTCTCATCGTCGATTGGCACCCAGGCATGGCCCCCCATGCCCTCATCGATGAGGGGCGGGAACAACGTATACCAGGGCATGATCCAGCGCGAGACCCGCCAGTAGTACTGGTCGGGCCCGGCGTCGCGGCGGGCGGCGATCATGAGGCCATAGTCCGCGTCGGCGACTTCGAACCGTGGTGAGGGGTCGGCCCGAGTGAGCTCCTGGTCGGCGCCGTCCCCTCGCGTATCTAGGTTGCGATGAAGAAAAGAGAGGTGCGCCAGATCAACGCCACCCTCGAGCGCCTGCAGATAGTTGCACTCCTGGAGCCGCTTCGAGACGTGGCGGTGCGCGTCCGGAACGGCCACCCATTCGAGATCGGGCAGGGGGGGCCGCAGCGAGCCCGGCCCCAAATAAGCCCAGACGACGCCGCCGCGCTCTTCACACGGGTAGCTCTTGAGCTGGATCTTTTCGGCGAAGCTGCCCTCGGGCGGCTCATTAGGCATGTCGACGCAGCGACCTTGCACATCGTACTTCCAGCCGTGGTAAACGCAGCGAAGGCCGTTTTCCTCGTTGCGCCCAAAGAACAGCGACGCGCCCCGATGCGCGCAATGCAGATCGAGCAGCCCGACCCGGCCGCTGGTGTCGCGGAAAGCTACCAGCTCCTCGCCCAGCAGCGTTACTCGCAGCGGTGGGCTATCGGGCGCGGGCAGCTCCTCGGCCAGCAGGGCCGGCACCCAGTACCGTCGCAGCAGCTCGCCCATCGGCGTTCCTGGCCCTGTCCGCGTCAGAAGCCCATTCTCTTCCGGGCTGAGCATCGGCGCCTGCCTATGCCGCGGCTTGAGCTACTTCACGCGCTCGAACTTCTGGAGCCGCGCGCCCTGGAGCACCTCGGCCACGTACATGCCGCCCTGGGAATCGAGGTAAATGCCGTGAGGAGCAGTGAACTTGCCCGGATCGTGGCTGGGCTCGCCGCCCCACCGCCACAGGAAGTTGCCGGCCAAATCCGTAATGCTGACGCGGGCCCCCAGCTCGGCAATGTACATGACGTCCTCTTTGTCGATGTAGATCTTGCACGGCCGATCAAAGCCATCCCGCGTCTCCAGCCACTCACCCTTGGGCGTGAAGACCTGGATGCGATTATTGGCTCGGTCGCACACGTAAACCTTTCCCTTGTGCTCGATGACGTGGTGCACAAGATTGAATTGACCGTCGCCCTGACCGGGCTCCCCCCACGAGAAGATGAGGATTCCGTCGGCAGTGTACTTGTGCACGCGGCAGTTGCGATATCCATCCGATACGTAAAAGTCGCCGTTGGCCGAAATTCCCACGTTGGTCGGGTGATGGAACGGCCCTCCTGGATACTTCACAGTGGGGCTCTCTTCGGTCCAGCCGGTGTCTGAATGCTTATTCCGATCGCCCAGCGTCATCAGATGGCGGCCGTCGTTGGTGAACTTCATGACCAGCTGCGGTCCGCGATCGGTGAGATAGATCGAGTCGTCGGGGGCGATACAGATGCCATGCGAATCTTCGAAGATTCCGTAGCCCCATGAGCCCAGGAGTTTGCCCGACCGGTCGAAGGTTCGGTAAGGCGGATTGGAGCTGCGAACAAACACGTGGACGATGTCGTGGGAATCGACTGCGACGTCACCCACCAGCCCCCAGGTCCAGCCCGGCTTCAGCTCGCCCCAGCCTTCCACTAGCTCATAGGTCCGCTCGCCCTGGTCGATACGAATCGCCATTCCCACTCCTCCGTGCCCAATCTCAGGCGCGAATATAACACCAGCCGGCCCGCCCCCAGAACCTGCCTGCTGCCGAGCCCGCTCTGTTGAGCCGGCGCTCCCACCCCAATCTCCTCGGCCTCAACGATCGGGGCGCTCCCAAGTCTGTGCCGAGATCGGCAGCCTGAGCGCTGGCGCGACAGGGCGAGTCGGTCTGAGGGGGAAAACAGCCTCCATGCCCGAACGGCAGCGGGCACTGCCCGCAGGTTGACGCGTATCGGCCGCTGCGGTACGCTCCGTCCACAGACCCGTGCGATCCCCCCAGGTTGGAGCAAGCCATGGTATTGACCAAAGAAGAAAACGAATTCTTGACTCGGGTCGGGCCAGGCACGCCGATGGGCGAGCT
>DASXTD010000290.1:0-3859 GCA_036505655.1 Chloroflexota bacterium | reverse complement strand
CACTATCCCGTTTCGTGGAGAACCTTGGGGCACGTGGACAAGGCGTCAAGCTGTCCTTTCTGGAATTCGGTTTGGAGCTGTCGCCGGTTCCACAGGTACATCCAGGTTGGCAGATCGGCGGGATGGACATTCGCCGGCTCACGTCCACAAGTCTCATCGACAGTATCAGCTTGCCACTGTTCGAGCAGCTGAGTGCGGCAACGAACGCCGAATATGCGGTGATCGACCTCGGGAGAGGCGATCAGTGGCTTAGCTCCCGGCTGTTTGCATTCGCCGTGCTCCTCGAAAGGATGACAGGAGTACGCTGTTTTGTCTTCACCGAAACCAAGAGTGATGTAGTCGGTCGTTTTGTCGGTATCGCATCACCAGATGAGGTGAGATGGGCACTGGCACGATGCTATCCATGGCTTGAGGTAGCGTTCACCTTTCAGTATGCGTACATATGTGGTCTGAAAATGATACCGATGGCGGACTTCTCGAAGCCAATCTCGGAATGGCCTGTCAGCGATGGAGCGTTTCAGCTCAATCTGTCGTCGACTGGTGGGCTAGAGCCGGCGGATGCGAGAAACCTTGTCCAGTGGTTCGTCGGTATGATCCAAAAGGACTCTCTGCCCCCGCAGGCGAATGAAAGAGAGTGGGTTTCCGGAAAGGATGAGACCGGCAAAACGATATGGGAAAGGGCTAGTCAGTTAAATTCAGAATGGCTGCACCGAAACCTCAATCAGGTGATCGTAAGGAATACGTCTCTCATAGATTCTCCAGTTATGACACGAAGTCAGCGTATCCAACACATCATGCGTCTTGAAGGTCAGTTTTCAGCGTTACTGACAAATGATCGACAGTTCAAGTATCTCGTCGATCGAGGGGCTCTAGTCGAACGAGCGACGCTATCAGTTATTGAGAGCGAATAGTGGGCCCCCAAGTCGTGTTCAAGTCGGTTCTGTCGCTTACAACGACGACGTCACCCGCGCTCCCCAGGTCGCGGTCCTCCCCGGCTTCCTGAAGCAGCCGCCGCCGCACTGGGATTCGACGCGGTTCGGAGGACACAACCGCACGGAGCCTTCCGTTGGCACCGCATCCTGGAGGATGTCTGGAGGATGGGCCAGGGGACAATCATGGGCACCAGCGGTCCATCGCGGTCTACCTCAATCCGGAGCATGACCAGCGTCGACGAGCGTGACAAGCATGTTCTAAAGCACCGTTTGCTTGATGGCATGCAAGCGCTCAGCCGCGTTGTCGTTAGCGATTTGCTCGATCATCACCGTCCGGCGTGCCAGCGTCAGCGGCTGGCCGCCTGCCTGCTGATCGCTTGGCGGATCAGCTCCAGCGCGCGCTCGTGCGCCTCGTCCAGCGAGGCCGCCCTCAGCCAGATCGAGCCACGAGGTGGGCGACCACTTGGCGGCGGCCGCCCCCACGTGGTTTGTTTTCAACGGAGCGAGATCTGCCCGCTGAGCAGCGTCTCGACCGGTAGCGTGCCGACTTCGGCCACGGTGAGCTGGAAGCTCTGCGTTGCGACGTCGGCCCACAACTGGATGTGGATGTCCATCTGCTGGCGCCCGTCGAGGATGAGCGACCCGGGCCCTGAGAAGGTGACCACCGAGCCCGCGACCGACCCAGCGGTCGGTGTGGCATGGACGATCATGTTGTGCGCCAGGCCGAACGCGCCGAGCACGAACCCCGATCGGCCCGCCATCAGGCACTCGAAGCTGCCCGAGGCCGAACCCGCATCGTCGATGGTGACGTTCATCGCGACCTGCGAGATGGACGCGGTTCCGCCGCCGGACAGGTGGCTGGCGTCGGTTGCGGCTGCTGCCTGGCCCGCAGCGAACACTAGCAGCCCGGCCACAAGCGCCACGGGAAGAAGCCTGCGTGTCATGGCGTCTCCCCGTCAGCCCCGGTGCTCATTAACGACCGAGAAGGTGCTGATGCCCAGCCCGGCCGGCTCGAATCGGCCGCCGGCGCCGCCCTCTACGAAGATCGTGCCCGGGATCTCCAGGTAGAAGCCCTCTTCCTTGCCGGGGTTGCTCAGGCCCGCGAACCCCGAGTTGCACACGACCTCCAGCATCGCCGGGATCACCGCCGCAGACGGGAAGTCCCTGACCAGGACGATCTCCATGTCGACGAAGCCGGCGCCCTGCGAGCCGTAGGTGCCGATGGGGTGGTACTCGATCAGCCGCTTGGCCTTCCACGACCCCCACGCCAGCAGCGTCCTAGGGGGTGGCGTGTTGCCGTCGGCGTGGAAGAACATCCCGTTTGCCTGGACGTTTCCTGCGCTGATCTGGCCGTCGCCGCCCATGAAGAAGCGGTGCGCGACGCCGTCGACGGTGTTGGCCATGCTCAGCGACACAAAGTGGAAGCTGGGTTGACCGTCGGCTGCTTCGGCGGCCCCAGCGGTGAGCGGCAGGGCTGCGAGACCAACCGATCCCAGTCCGGCCACCTTGAGCAACTCTCGTCTGTCCATGCTTGGTCGCCTCCGACCACAGAATGTGACCCGGTCCCGCGGGGAACGAGGTGCGGCACGCGCTGGTAGGGAATGTTCCGCCATGCCCGACGCAAGGCCGAGCAGGGCGGCGCTAAGCCTTGTGCGCCCGGCGTTCTCATAGGTCGCTGAGACGCCAGCTGGGATGGCGGCGAGGGGCGCAGCAGACCGACAACCTCGCCGACCAAGCGCACGAGGGTTTTTTCCACCTTCAGCCATCCAAGGCGACCACCCCCCCTGGGGTCAGGCGCAACCTATGACCGGCGTGACAGGCGAGGAATACGCCGATCGGCGTAAATAGATACCCAACGTGTCAAGGACCGCTACGGTCTCACCCGTAGTGATGCCGTACTCCCCGCTACGGCAGTGTGTCCATTGGTGCCCTCCCCTCGCAGGCAGTACAGGCCTCCGCCGGGTCGCGGTCCACGCCGCGGGGAGCCTCACGGATCCCTGATCTCAGGAGCAGAAACCCTAGCCCGCAACAGTTGACGCCTCAGCCTTGCGTTGTACCGTTGCTGCTGCAACCAAGCCGCCGCTTGGGAGGTCTGCGATGAAGTACGTCTACACCGTCGACCTTAACCACACCACGATCGGGTTCTCTGCGCGCCACCTGATGGTCACCACCATCCGCGGCAAAGTTCCACGAGTGGCAAGGCCAGGTGGAGGCCGAGGATGACCAGGGTGGTTCTGCCGCCTCGGGGGCCTGAGTCCGGCGGCCTGATGGCCGAGGTCGATGACCGTGCCCTCGGCGTGCCCTTACCGACGGGCACGGGCGGTCACGAGCGGTCAACCAGGGTTCGTCGGGATCGGCCCTGACCTCTCCTTTCGGTCTCCGAACAGGACTGGCCCTGCCCTTCGACCGTGCCTTCCAAGCTCGTGACGCCACCCATTGATGGCTGCCGCGTCCGCGGCAGATGGTCCGCCGGCCAGGCGGCCCCAGCGGACCTTGCCGACCGCGCCGCCGAGCCGGTTCAGCCGCCGGGGGGACGGTAGGCCATGCTCTGCGCCCTGCGCAGCGCGTCCAGGGTCTCCTCCACGGTCAGCAGCACCGTCGTCGACACCGAGCGGAACGCACCGCTGCCGGCCACCGTTATCAGTGCACTGGCGACCGTAGTGTTGTCAGAGCCCTCCGCGAGGACGTAGCCGTCGTGGTCGCCGAAGGCGTACCACAGGCCGTGCAGCTTGCCGCCGGTGGCTTCCAGCAGGGGCCCGACCGTTTCCCGGCGGTCCTCCGGCTCCTTGATCAGCTTGGCCCATGCCTCGGGTGTGTAGCTGAACCTGATCAGGTACAGCGGCATCGGGACCTCCTTTCATCGCAGCGCAGCGACGGCCGATCTTCCCGCCGCAGCGACTCGACGGCAAACGATTACTTGCCAACGA